>JBBRIO010000413.1:0-5128 GCA_038220855.1 Bryobacterales bacterium
TCCGTACATTCACGGCTTGCAGTACAACGGTATGGTTCGGACTCAGATGGGGCCGGGCGAGATGGTCACGGTACCGGCGGAGGCGCAGGATTAATTCAACAACGGGGTTTTTCACGGGACCGCAAAACCAGACCGACCCGCAGTTGAAATCGTGGCGTGGGATCCTTCAGCGGGCCCGCAAACAACCTGGCCCGGGACGCAACCGGCCGGGGGGCGGGGTGACGGCGCCAGCCAATGCCGATGTGCAAAGGCTGCGGACGACGGCGACGACCACCTATCTGAATTCGAACAACCTGCCGAGGTCTGTGATCGGACCGTGGTTTGCGGGGTCGGCGAACGGCGGGGTGTTCCTGAACTGGGCGGCGGCGGCGAAGGTCAATACGGGCTTGGGGTCGATTGGCGTTTGAGTGAACGGGGTGGCGGTGTTTAACGCGGCGGATGGGGCATCGAATCGGAACGCCTCCGGCGATGACGCCGGGGACGCTGGTGACGGCGTTTGCGCAGTTCGAGGCTCGGTTGGAGACGAGCGCGAGTTGGCCGCTGACGCTGGGCGGGGCTACGGTGACGGTGGTCGACGCCAGCGGCGGGGCGCTGCCGGCGGAGATTTCGTACGCTTCGCCGAAACAGATCAATTACCGAATTCCGGCGGCGGCGGCGACGGGTTTGGCGACGGTGGGGATCACGGCGGGAGGGGTGAGGGTGCCGAGCGCGTTGAACATCGTGCCGGTGTACCTCGGGCTGTTTAAGCAGAACGTCGAGAATTTGGCGGCGGCGCAGGTGGCGACGCTTATTCTGTACGGGACGGGGTTGAACGGAGCAGGGTTGGTGACGGCCACGATTAGTGGGATGGAGGTGGCGGTCGCGTACGCGGGGCCGCAGGGGACGTTCGCGGGTTTGGATCAGATCAACATTCCGCTACCGGCGCGGTTGATGGGACGAGGCAAGGTGGACGTGGTAATGACGGCGGGGCAAAAGCCGTCGAATACGATTTATTTGATCTTGCGGTAGAGCCGGCTAGAGGCGCGGCAGGAAGCGGCGGTCGAGGGCTTCGGAGCAGGCTTGCGCGGCGAGGAGTTTAAGGGCTCCGATGGCGTGGGCGAAGGCCGGGAACTCCTCGGAAAGGGAGTGGACGATTTGCTTCTGGAGGATGCCGCGAAGCTCGATCGATAGGACCTTGGTCGAGTAATGAGAACTTTTGGCGGGGTAGGCGTCGTCCCAGGTTTCTATCCCTTCCAGGGCGAAGAGTTCGAGGAGGCGTTGGACGGCGGCCGGGGGGACGGTTCCGGATCGTTCCTGCGGGGGGGCGGGGGCATAAGTGGAGGCTCGCAGCGTGACCTTGCCGGCGCCGGTGATGATGATTTCATCGCGACCGCTGCCTTGTTTGGTGGTGGCGGCACGGAGAGTGATAACAACGCCAGGGAGTTGGCTGGGCTGGAGTTTAAAGGGCAGGCGGGGGGGTTGAGCGCGGAGGAGGACGGCGGTGGCCAGGAGTGGGAGCGCCCGCCTAGATACGGTTGAAAAGGCCACCGAGGACGACCTCCGGCGCGGCGAGGCTGGCGACGAGTTTGATGGCTCCATAGGCACGCGAGAACTCCGGAAACTCAGTTTGACACATGGCGACTCGCTTGATGAGTTCTTCCTTGAAAGAAAGCTCGATGACTTTTCCGACGTAGTCGCGAGTGGCGGCGGGATAGGTTTCGTCCCAGCCTTCGAGGCCTTCGGCAGCGAGGAGTTGGAGTAGGCGGAGGACGGCGAGGGGGGGGACGGAGCCTTGGCGAATTTGGGGCGGGTCGTCGCGGAGGACGGCAGCGGCTAGTTCGACTTCGCCGTTGCCGCGGAGGAGGATTTCGTCGAAGCCGCTGCCCATTTTGGTGGAGGAGACCCGGAAGCGGATTTCGACATGGGGAAGTTGCTCGGGGGCGAGGCCGAAGGGGAGCGGGGATTGGTCGGGAGGAGTCATTTATTTTGGTTAAGCGGTGATTTGGAAGCGGCGGGGCACGATGTACGTCTGGCCGGGCACGAGCTTGATCGTGATGGTGAGGACTTTGGTGGTTTTATTAAACTTTGCGGCGGAGCCCGGGCCGAGGGCGGCACTGTTTAGGACCCTGTTGCGATTGTAGAACTCTACGTCGTACTGGTCGGCGGTCGCGGTCGAGTCGCCGGGGACAGAGCCAAAGGCGGTGAAGAGTTCGGCGACGGTGGAGAACTGCTTGGTGGTGGCGTTGAAGCCGCCGGGGGCGGCGAGGCAGGTGAACATGTCGGCTCCAGCGGGATAGCGATAGCCGAAGTCCATGGCGCGGGAGGCGTAGGCCTGGATGACCTTTGGGACGTCCGGGCAGCCTTTGGCCTTCCAGTTATCGAAGAAGGAGTACGCGTCGACGACTTTGGGCAGGGAGGTTAGAGCAGTCCAGAAACCGGCTTTGAAGTTGATTTTATGAACGGTGTGGATCTGGAAAAGAGCCTGTTGAATTCCGGCTTCGTTATGGGCACCGAAGGTCGTCTCGACTTGGTTCAGGTCTTGATGCAGGCCTTTGGCAGGATCCAGCTTCTTAGGATCTTCGTGAGAGTCTTTGTAAGTGGACTTACTCCGGAAAGCGCAACTGAGGAAGGTTGCGTAAGCTTCATCCCAAGCCGCTTCGTAATGCTCGGAGCCAAAGGGTTGGCTGAGGCTGCCATGGGAGGCGGGTTCTGGTTCGTCGTTGAACGTGTAGCCGAGGCTACCGAGTCCGCCGACGAACTTTTCGCCAACGAAGTGGCCATATTCGTGGAGAATTACGTCGATGTCCTGGACGTCGGATTCGAGGAGGAACATCTCGCCGCTCTGGACAAACGAGGTGCTGTCGGTGGGTTGCGGAACGTTGATGATGCAGAGCGGGGCGTCGGCGGTGCCTTCGGTAAGTTCGAGGAGTTTTGTGTGGCCGAACCAAACTGACTTATAGGCGTCGCAGTACATGGCGAAGCGCGGCTGGAGTGCCTCGAAATCGCCAAAGTCTATCGAACCGGTCTTTCCGGTAAAGAGGGCGGGGGCGACGGGTTGGTCGAAGGAGACGGTTAAGCCGGCTTTGATTTTGAAGTTGGGCAGGTTGACGGGGGTGGAGGAGCCTTTGAGGACCTGACCGCGAACGCGGACGACCTTCGAATCCTTGTGTTCGAGGAGGATACGGATAAAGGCGGAAGCTAGTTCGGGGACGTTGAGGAATTCGAATTTTCCGTCTTCTTCGAGGGTGGAGGAGAAGATGAGGACGTCCTTCGAGGAGCCGGGTGCTTTGCCGTGGAGTTCGACTTTATTAAACGGGAGGAACTCTTGGACCGCGGGGATGTCGGCGCCGGTGTCGTGGTTCCAGGTGCGGCTGTAGAAGATCTTGCCGGTCCAGCTTTGATCGACGACGGTAAGGGCGACGCTGTCGTTGGCGAGGGTTCCCATGACGCTGGTGCCGATGCCGAGCTCGTAGGTTTCGTCGGCGACGTTTTTGCTGGGAAAGCGGCCTTCGATAAAGAACTGTTGGCCGGCGGGGAGGATGGAGCCGCTTTTGATTTTGAGGACGCCGGCGAGGGGCGTTTCGCCTTTTGAAGCGGTTGCTTTGGCGAAGAGTTCGACGCGACCGGAGAGGGTGCTGAGGGTGAGTTCGTGGTTGATATCGAAGGGTTTGGGTTGGCCGACAATGAGGACAGCGCGAGTGGATTGGACGAAGACGCGGGCGCCGACGGTTTGCTTGTTCGGCATAGGAATCGGCTTGACGGGTTGGCCGGGAAGGGGGGCGTTAGCGATACCGAGGCTGAGTTCGACGCTCGATACCTTCATAGTGGCGGGGGCTTTGAGCTTTTTTCCGCCGCCGGAGAGGGTGAGGGTGAGGATGATATCGTCTTTGCGTTGGCTGGGGGTTTTGCCTTCGGCGAAGAGGAGGACTCCTTCGGGCTTGGCGAGGTCGGCACCGGAGAAGACGTTTTCTCCGGTGAAGTTCATAGGCGTTTTGCCGTCGCCGCCGGGGATGAAGAAATCGATTTTATTGGGGGTGGAGATGGTGAAGGTGCCGACGCCGTCGAAGGGCTTGTCGACGCGGAGACGGAAGATTTGGCGGGCGACGAATTTGTTTTTGCGGACCATGACGAAGCCGAAGTCGGGGCCGGCGAGGGCGACGTCGTTGCTGACGGCTGGGGCGGGGCCTTTGGAGACTAAAGTGGATTGTTGTGGTTGGGTGGGGGCAACTTGTTCGAGGAGTGGGCCGACTTCTTCGAGGGGGGGTTGGATGCCTTCGCAGGGGGAATTGATGACGAGGCGATGGTAGAAGCGGCAGGCGAAGGTGTCTTTGGTTTGGGGGAATTCGCGGCGGCCGGTTTGGGGGGCGCGGCGGAGTTCGCCGTCGGACCAGAAGCGGCGGTGGCAGCCGTCGACGCCTTCGCCCGAGCGGGGGCAGGGCCATTTTTCGGGGGAGACGGAGGAGCCGGGGCGGAATAGGAGAACCATGACGCGGCGGTTGACGCCGTTGTCGAGATCGCGTTGGGACTTTTGGGCAGGTTGTTGGCGGTCGGCAAACTCGGACTGGGAGAAGACCATAGCGGGGTTGAACTCGCCGCAGCCCTGGTAGTCGCCTTTGCCTTGGGGGTCGAGGCCGCCGGAGAGGAAGTCAGATTTGGCGAAGGTGACGGGACAGAGGAAGTCCATATAGGCGAGGAACAGTTTGGAGCGGGTGATGGGCCCGGCGACGCCGTCGACGTTGAGTTCGTGGTGGGATTGGAAGTCTTTGACGGTGGGGTGGCCGAGGGCGTTCACCATGGTTTGGATGGCGGGTTGGCCCCAGCCTTCGGAGGAGCCGATGGTGGAATAGAGCTTCTCCCACAGGGCGAGGTTGCGGGAGAGGACGGCGTAGATGGATTCGGCGCGATGGCCGCTGAGGGCTTTGTTGAAGGTGTCGTTGCCGACGGGGTCGGCGTGGCCGAAGACGGAGAGGGGGGCGGCGGGGTGTTGTTGGCGGAGGGCGGAGAGGTCGAAGAATTCCGACCGGCTATCGGGGAGGACGAAGGAAGAACCGAAGGCGAAACGGACGTCGTTGAGCTTCCAGCAGGCGACGGGGATGAGTTCCATGCGGATGCGATTCTTTTCGTTGCCGGTGGAGGGGGCGACGAGGAT
>JBBRIO010000414.1:0-5128 GCA_038220855.1 Bryobacterales bacterium
CTACGCCGGAGCGCAGCGGTACCGCGAGCAGGGGATGCGGCAGGTGGAAGCCAAAACAGCAGCGGCGTTTGGCGTGTTGCGGAAGACGCTGGGGCTGGCTGCCGCTCGAGGCTGAGGCGGCGAACGAAATCGAGGTCGCCGTCATCGAGATCGCTATTTAGGAAGTCGTTGGCGGGGAGCTTCACTGGAATCGGAGATGGGCGAGGCGTTGTTGACAATGCACCAGGACTACGCAGAAGCGCAGCGGCGCCGCAAGTAGGGGATCCGGCAGGTAGAAGCCAAAACGGAAGCCGAGTTTGGCGTGTTGCGAAAGACGCTGGGCCTAGCTGCCGCCCGCGGCTGAACGAGCGTAGCCCCGGGCGAGACGGCGAACGAAGTCGAGGTCGCCATCAAGGAAGTCGTAGGAGGGCAGATTGGCCGGGCTCTCCCAAATCATCTGCGAGAAGATACGATTACGGAGTTCGCCTGAGTACTTGGTGACCCGGAAGAAAATCAGCAGAATCGGTCGCCGTCCGGTGTACTGGAACTCGTAGCGGCCGATCTCTTCGCCAATCTCGGCGGTGATATCGAGCTCTTCTTGCAACTCTCGGAGCAGGGCTTCGCGAGGATCTTCGTCCTGCTCGACTTTGCCCCCGGGGAACTCCCATTTAAGAGCATGGCGATCGGTGCTGCGCCGCTGGCAAATCAGAATCTGCTTATCGGCCCGTTCGATGACGGCGGCGACGACGCGGATTTCGGTTTGCACCCTCACGCACGGCCCTCCAGGCAACTGCCGAAGGTGAAGGCGAACATCTGGAGGCCGGTGGTGAGGGAGCGGATTTCCAGGAGCGCGGTTTCAAAAGTCGACCGATTGATGAGCCGGTAGAGCCGGGGCCGGTCGACGGTGACGTAGGTATTCCCTTGCGCATCCACGGCGATGTCGGCGCCGCGCACGGCGGCAGGGATCGGGGCCCCGTTGTCCGTAACATCAATGCGCCCTTTGGGCAGCGAGATCGACGGACACAGGACGAGATTGACTTCGGCGGCCGAGTACAACAGACAAAGGCGGGATGGGTCGGATGCGTCGCGGGAACCGACGGTAAGGCAGTCCGGGAGCGAATTCCAGAGACCGGCGAGCTCCGGGGTATCGGCTTGAGGGCCGGCGCCGAGGTCGTAGCGATGAAGATCGTCTTCCTTGAAACCATCGGCGTTGGCGAGCCGTCCGCGGCGATGGCCGAGGTAGATTTCGGGGCTGGGCTGAGGGCAGAAGGCGAGCGCTCCGGGCTGATCCATGGGGCGAACCGGGGCCATGATGGGCGGCAGGGAGACGCGCGGCGACTGTTCCCGAAGGAGTTCCTGAATCGCTTCTTCGGTTTCGCCATACGCGCCTTCTCCGAAGTGGGCGTAGCGCATGTAGCCTTGCGGATCGATGAGGTATTTGGTGGGCCAGTAGCGATTGGCGAAAAGCTTCCAGACCGCGTAATCGTTGTCCAGCATGACCGGATACTCAATTCCGAATTCTGCCATGCCGCGCTCGATGACTTCGGGAGCCTTCGAGAAATAGAACTCCGGGGCGTGGATGCCGATGACGTTCAGGCCGAGATCGCGATAGCGCCGATGCCATGCGGTGACGTAGGGCAGGGTGCGAATACAATTCACGCACGTGAAATCCCAAAAATCGAGCAAGACGATACTGCCGCGCAATTGGCGGAGGGTTAAGGGAGGCGAGTTGAGCCAAACGGCCCCAATTTCAGGCGCGTGGACGCTTTTAGGGTCAATTCGCATTAAGCTGGTAGGGTAAAACCTTAATAGTATCTCATGTATAGTACTCGCCTTTTGAAACATTTTCAGTCGCCCTGCTTCGTGGGGGTACTTCCGGCTCCGGCAGTGACCGTACGCGTGGAGAATCCGGTGTGCGGGGACATCCTGCAACTGTCGGTTGCGTGGGATGGCGATTTGGCACGGGAGGCGGCGTTTCAAACCCGAGGATGCACAGCTTCGATCGCAGCGGGTTCGGCCCTGGCAGAGTGGGTTACGGGTAAAACAAGGGCGGATTTGGCGACGTTCTCGACAGCCGTGATTGAGGCCGAATTGGACGGCTTGCCCAACGAATCCAAGCACGCCGCGGTGTTGTGTGTGGACGCGATAAAAGCGTTACTGCTGGCCTAGTACTTTTTCTTCTTTTTCCGCGGCGGCCGGGGCTCGTGGAGGCTGAAATTCAGCCGCCGATCGACCGCGTCGACACGTTCGAGGACGACGCGAATGGGATCACCAATCGCAAATTGACGGCGCGTGTGGTCGCCAATGAGGCGGCGCGAGCCTTCGAGAAAGCGGAACCGGTCGCCGGGTAGGTTGTCAATGGGGAGCAAGCCTTCGATAAACAGGTCGGCCAGTTCGACGAACATGCCGGACTTGGTGATGGAGATGATGATGCCGGCGAAATCTTCGCCGACCCGATCGATCATGAACTGCACCTTTTTCCATTCGACGAGTTCGCGTTCGGCCTCTCCGGCGCGTCTTTCCGTGAACGAGCAGTCGGTCGAGATCTCCTCAAGCTGCTCTTCGTTCCACACTTCGCCGAGGCCATCGAAAAGGCCGCCGAGGATGCGATGGACCATAAGGTCGGGATAGCGCCGGATGGGAGAGGTGAAGTGAGTGTAGGTTTTCGAGGCCAGAGCGAAGTGGCCTACATTCTCGTGGGAGTAGCGGGCCTGTTTGAGCGAGCGGAGCATGAGGTAGCTGAGGATGCGCTCTTCGGGCGTTCCTTCCAGCTTGGCGACCAGCTTTTGATAGGCGCGGGAGGTGATCTGGACGCGCTCATCGGGCAGGACGATATCATGGCGGCCTTTGCGGCCATCGCGATGGCGATCGACGACCTTGTGCTTCTTGACGGGCAGGGCGGGGAAGCCGAGGGAGAAGCCGAATTGGGAGGCGATCTCTTCGAAATCGGCAACCTTTTTGAAGTCGGGTACTTCGTGGATGCGATAGATGCCGGCGATGCCGGCGGCCTCAATGTGGGCCGCGACGGCTTCATTGGCCGCGAGCATGAACTCTTCGATGAGCCGATGAGCGATGTTGCGGGGGGCGCGGGTGACGCCGACCATCAGGCCGTTCTTGTCGAACTCGATGAGCGGTTCGGGAAGGTCGAAATCGATAGACCCGCGTTTGACGCGCTTGCGATTCAGAACCAGCGCGAGAGCCTGCATGTTTTCAAAATGCGGGACGAGCGCGGCGTATTGGGTTCGTTCGGCTTCGTCGCCTTCGAGGATCTTGTGGACGGCGGTATAGGTCATCCGCGCGGCGGAACGGATGACGCCCCGATGAAAGGTTTGGGCTACGACATCGCCCGTGCGGTCGAGTTCCAGTTCGGCGGAGAGAACGAGGCGGTCTTCGTGCGGTACGAGCGAACACAGGTTGGTGGAAAGCTCGTGGGGGAGCATGGGCACGGCGCGATCGGGGAAGTAAACGCTGGTGCCGCGGAAGAGGGCTTCCTTGTCGATGGAGGTGCCGGGTTGGACGTAGAAGCTGACATCGGCGATGTGGACGTCGAGCTTCCAATGGCCGTTGGGAAGGGGTTCGACGTAGATGGCGTCGTCGAAGTCGCGGGCGGTTTCGCCGTCGATCGTGACTATGGGCAGATGGCGGTAGTCGCGACGGCGGGAGATCTCTTCAGCGGGGATGACCGGGGAGATGGAGCGGGCTTGTTCGAGAACGCTGTCGGGGAAGTGGTGGGGCAGGTGATGCTTGCGGATGGTGATTTCGACGTCGAGGCCGAAGTCGCCGATCTGGCCGAGTACTTCGATGACGCGGCCGACGCCGTCGCTGTCGTCGGAAGGGAACTCGAGGATTTCGATGTCGACGATGGCATGGTCGAGTTCAGCGGCGTTGCGATAGTCGCGCACGACTGCGCCGGTACGGTCGGGGGCGGTGGAGCGGGGGATCTCGTAGCCATCGGGGATATAGATCCACTGCTGAATCCGGTCGTCGTGGGGCTTGACCCAGTTGCCATGATTGCGGACGCGGAACTCGCCGACGACAGTGGAATGGGCGCGGCCGATGACCTGGACGATTTGGCCTTCGGCCTTGCCCTCACGGCCGATCTGGCCGATCTGAACCATGACACGGTCGCCGTGCATGGCGGCGGCGGCCTGCTTGGGCGGGATGAAAATATCGCCTTCGATCCCTTCGATTTTGTGAGCCGGGGTGACAAAGCCGAAGCCATCGCGATGGACACTGAGACGTCCGGTGGCGAACTCGCGGCTGCCTTTTGCCACAATGTACTGGCCGGAGCGAATCTCGATCAGGTCGCCCTTTTGCGTGAGCCGGAGCAGCGTCGCTTCCAGGCCTTCGCGCTGGTCGCCGCGGGCGGAGAGTTCGCGGACAAGGTTCTTGAAGCTGGCCTTGCCATGGGGCAGGCGCTCGATGCGGCTGAGCACTTCGCGGTCGGACAGGTAGAATGAGGGAGTTTCCAAAACGTATGGTCCTCGTTAATGTTCCCATCAATTTTCCCGACGGTGCCAATGTCATTGTCGGCCAGAGCCATTTCATCAAGACCGTGGAGGATTTGTATGAAGCGATTGTGAATACGAATCCGACGATAAAGTTTGGCATTGCCTTCAATGAAGCGTCCGGCCCGTGCCTGACCCGTCATGATGGCAACGACCAGGAACTGATCGCCTGCGCGGTCGAGAACGCGCAGCGGGCCGCCGCGGGGCACCTGTTCGTGATCGTCCTGCAGGGCGGGTTTCCGATCAACATTCTCGGTCGCATCAAGGAAGTTCCCGAGGTGGTGAACCTGTTTTGCGCGACGGCGAATCCGGTGGCGTTGATCGTGGCTGAAAGCGAGACGGG
Source organism: Bryobacterales bacterium (assembly GCA_038220855.1). GTDB lineage: Bacteria > Acidobacteriota > Terriglobia > Bryobacterales > Bryobacteraceae. Next base: position 4,831 of record JBBRIO010000414.1, read on the forward strand.
GCGGGGCGTGCTGGGCGTTATCGACGGTCAGAGTCCGAAGGGGATTGAGACGGCCGAGGATATCGTGGCGCGGCAGGAGTTTCTGCGCAAGATTGGATACAAACGATGATCAAAAATGTAGAAGAACTCGAAGACCTGTTGTCGCAGCCGAGCGAGTCGGACGTAGAGGCGATTGGCCGTTTACGCGGGGATCTGATGATTCTGGGCGTCGGCGGCAAGATGGGTCCGACGCTGGCGATGCGGGCGCGCCGGGCGATGGACCAGGCCGGGGTCAAGGGCCGGGTCTACGGGGTGGCCC
>JBBRIO010000415.1:0-5124 GCA_038220855.1 Bryobacterales bacterium
GACCACGTTAAGGGCCGGTATCGGGCTGACCGGAAGAAAGAAGAGTTTCGGGTTTACGATGATTCGACCCCGCCGATGGTGCGGGAGTTCTATCGGCAAAACCATGCATTTCAGACCTACGAGTTTGCTTCGAGCAAGTTAGCCGAGTACGTTCCGCTGCACACGGCCAAGATGGGCATTTGGGAGGCGATGGAGCGGCTGAATGAACTGGTGGACGATTCGGACCCGGATACGGATTTGAGCCAGATTGACCACAACCTGCAGGCGGCGGAGGCGATCCGCGCGGCGGGGCATCCGCGGTGGTTCCAGTTGACGGGTTTCATCCACGACTTGGGGAAGGTTTTGACGATGTGGGGCGAGCCGCAGTGGGCGGTGGTGGGCGATACGTTTCCGACCGGTTGCGCTTGGAGCGACCAGATCGTATTTCCTGAATTTTTTGCGGCGAATCCGGATAAGGCCAAGCCGGAGTTGCAGACGCAATGCGGGGTTTACAAGGCTGGGGCGGGGTTGGGGCAAGTCAAGATGTCATGGGGCCATGATGAATACCTGTATCATGTGACCAAGGATTACCTGCCGGAAGAAGCCCAGTATATGATCCGGTACCACAGCTGGTACAGCGCTCATCGGGAAGGGGAATATCAGTTTCTGATGACCGATCACGATAAGGCGATGATGGATTCGGTGCGGGCGTTTAACCCGTTTGACCTCTATTCGAAATCCGACGCCAAACCGCAACTGAGTAAGCTGCGGCCTTACTACAACGACCTGATTAACGAGTTTTTCCCCGCAAAGCTAGCCTGGTAGCGGCTGCTGCTGGGTCATGCAATGAAGGGTGCCGAGGCCGAGGACGAGGTCACTGCAATCGATGCCGGTGACTTCGCGGTCCGGGAAGAGTTCGGCCAGGGTGTTCAGGGCGACGCGGTCGAGCGGATCGTTGAAGGTGGGGACGAGCACCTGCTGGTTGGCGATGTAAAAGTTGGCGTAGCTGGCGGGAAGACGCTGGCCGCTGAAGTAGACGGGCGCCGGCATCGGTAAGGTGACGATGCGAAGAGACTGGCCGTCCTGATCGGTCATGGATTGGAGCCGGTGGAGGTTGTCGGCGAGGGGTTTATGGTTGGGGTCGGCGGGGTTCGGCTCAACGATAGTGACGACGGTGCGGGAGTCGATGAACCGGGCGAGATCATCGACGTGGCCGTGGGTATCGTCGCCGGTGATGCCCTTATCGAGCCAGAGGATCTTCGTCAGGCCGAGATGCTGGGACAGCACATTTTCGATCTCGGCTTGAGTGAGATGGGGATTGCGGGCCTGGATGGGGCTAAGGAGGCACTCCTCAGTGGTTAGGAGGGTTCCGCAACCGTTGACGTCGATGGAGCCGCCTTCGAGAACGAAGGGCTTGCGTTTGGCGGTGGGGGTGACGATGGGTAATTTTAGCTTGGTGGCGACGTAGCCGGGGAGGGCGTCGTCGTGTTGCCAGTTGTCGTACTTGGCCCAGCCGTTGAAGTGCCAGTCGGTGATTTTGAGCTTGCCGGTGTTGGACTTGACGAAGATGGGAGCGGTGTCGCGAAGCCAACTGCGATCGGTTGGGGCCAGGTGGATATCGAGGGCGGCGAGGTTGGCGTGTTCCTGCCGGGCGGCTTTGATAGCGGCCTTGGCCGCGCGTTCACCGGCGCAGACGAGGTGGACGATCTCGTGGCGCGTGAGCTTGGCGATGAGTTTGCCGTAGAAGTGGGGGATGGGGCCGAACTTGCCGGGCCAATCCGATTTTTCATGAGGCCAGGCGAGCCAGGTGCCTTCGTGGGGCTCCCATTCGGCGGGCATTCTCCAGGTTGTCGCCATTAGTCGATGAACCTTTTGGTCAGGCCGCCATACGCGTCGATGCGACGGTCGCGGAGGAAGGGCCAGTTGCGGCGGACTTCGTCCTGGAGTTTCGGATCGCACTCGTAGACGAGGATCTCTTCCTGGTTGCTGGAGGCTTCGGCGAGGACGCGGCCGAAGGGGTCGGCAAGGAACGAGTGGCCCCAGAATTCGAGGCCGGCGTCGGTGGGCCCTTTCTCAAAGCCGATGCGGTTGACGGCTGCGACGTAGATGCCGTTGGCTATGGCGTGGCTGCGCTGGATGGTCTGCCAGGCGTCGAGTTGGGCGGGGCCGTACTCTTCCTTTTCGGCGGGGTGCCAGCCGATGGCGGTGGGGTAGAAGAGAATACTGGCGCCTTGGAGGGCGGTCAGGCGGGCGGCTTCGGGGTACCACTGATCCCAACAGACGAGAACGCCGATGCGGGCGAACTTCGTATCGAAATTTTTGAAGCCAAGGTCGCCGGGGGTGAAGTAGAACTTCTCGTAGAAAAGCGGGTCGTCCGGGATGTGCATTTTGCGGAACATGCCGAGCATTTCGCCACCGGCGTCGTGGACGGTGGCGGTGTTGTGATAGAGCCCTTGCGCTCGTTTTTCAAAGAGCGAGCTGATGATGGCGACGTCAAGTTCCTTGGCCAACTGGCCCATCACTTTGGTGGCGGGGCCGGGGATGGTTTCGGCGAGATCGAACAGGTCCGCTTTCTCCTCGCGGCAGAAATACTGGGAGCGGAAGAGTTCCTGGAGGCAGATGACCTGAGCGCCGCGGGTGGCGGCTTCGCGCACCTTTACCGCGGCTTTTTCGAGGTTTTCATCAGGAGAAGTCGAGCACGACATCTGCACGAGACCGACGCGGAAGCGTTGGTCAGAAGCGATTGGCATACTCCAATTCTACATATACATTCCGCCGTTGACGTCTAGAACGTGGCCGGTGATGTAGCTGGCGTTATCGCCGGCCAGGAACTCGACGGCGGCGGCGATGTCTTCGGACTGGCCGAAGCGGGCGAGCGGGATGATGGCTTTCATGGCGGCTTTTTGTTCGCCGGTGAGGACGGCGGTCATGTCGGTTTCAATGAAACCGGGGGCGACGGCGTTAACGGTGATGTTGCGGCTGGCCAGTTCCCGGGCGAGGGACTTGGTGAGGCCGATGAGGCCGGCCTTGGACGCCGCGTAGTTGGCTTGGCCGGCGTTGCCCATTTCGCCGACGACGGAGACGATGTTGATGATGCGCCCCCAGCGTTCCTTCATCATGCCCTGCATGACGGCCTGCATGGCGAAGAAGGCACCGGTGAGGTTGGTCTGGAGGACAATGTTCCAATCGTCCGGCTTCATCCGCAAAGCCAGGCCGTCTTTGGTGATGCCGGCGTTATTGACCAGAATGCTGATGGGTCCAAAATCTTTTGCCGCCTGGGTGAAGGCGGCTTGAATCGATTCTTTAGACGTCATGTCGACGGCTATCGCCAGCGCCTCTTTTCCAGTCGCGCGAATTTCAGCGGCGACGGCCTCGCACTTTTCAATATTTCTCGCTGCGACGATCACGCGCGCCCCGGCGGCGGCTAAACGGAGGGCGCAAACTCGGCCGATGCCGCGGTTGCCTCCAGTGATCAGAGCGTTCCGATTTACCATGGACTTATCATATGGCATATAGCGATTTGCGCGAATTCATTGCGGCCCTCGAAAAGGCTGGCGAACTCAAGCGCATCCCTTTTGAAGTGGACCCGAAGCTGGAGATGACGGAGTTCGCCGACCGGGCGGTGAAGTCCGGAGGGCCGGCGCTGCTGTTTGAAAAGCCTAAAGGCTACAGCGTGCCGGTGCTGATCAACAGCCTGGCGAGCGAGAAGCGGATGCAGATTGCGCTGCAGGTAGAAAAGTTCCAGGATATCGCCGATCGGATTTCGGACTACCTGCAGATGCAGGTGCCGCAGGGGCTGCTCGGCAAACTCTCGATGCTGCCGAAGCTGGCGGAGATGGGTTCGTTTTTCCCGAAGAAGGTGAGTTCAGGGCCCTGTCAGGAGGTGGTGCTGAAGGGCGACCAGATCGATCTGCGGAAGCTGCCCGTGTTGACGTGTTGGCCGCAGGACGGCGGGCCGTACATCACGCTGCCGATGGTGTTCACGAAGAACCCGGAGACGGGCAAGCGGAACTGCGGCATGTATCGGATGCAGGTGTACGATGAGCGGACGACCGGCATGCACTGGCAGACGCACAAGCAGGGCGCGGAGCATTATCGGCGGCGATTCAAGGCGGGCGAGACGCGGATGGACGTGGCGGTGGCGATCGGGGCGGACCCGACGGTGATGTACGCGGCTATTCTGCCGCTGCCGCCGGATCTGGACGAGATGATGATCGCTGGTTTTCTGCGGAAGAAGCCGGTGGAGATGGTGCAGTGCTTGACGGTGGATGTCGACGTTCCGGCCAATGCCGAGTTCATTCTCGAGGGCTATGTGGAGTTGGGCGAGAAGCGGACGGAGGGTCCGTTTGGCGACCATACGGGCTACTATTCGCTCGAAGATGAGTACCCGGTTTTTCACTTGACGTGCTTGACGCATCGCAAAAATCCGATTTATGCGACGACCGTGGTTGGCCCTCCGCCGATGGAAGACTACTACATGGGCAAGGCGATTGAGCGGACATTTCTGCCGTTGATGCGGATGCAGATTCCCGAGATTTTGGATATGTGCATGCCAGCCGAAGGGATTTTTCATAACCTGATGCTGGTGAAGATTCGGAAGAGCTACCCGATGCAGGCGCGGAAGGTGATGCACGCGGTGTGGGGCTTGGGTCAGGCGATGTTCACGAAGTGCATCGTGGTGGTGGACGAAGAATGCGACGTGCAGAACTACAGCGAAGTGGCTTGGAAGACGCTGAATAACATTGATCCGCAGCGGGATATTGAATTCGTGCTAGGCCCGATTGACTCGCTGGACCATTCGAGCCGGATGGTGAATTGGGGGTCGAAGATGGGCATTGACGCGACGCGGAAATGGCCGGAGGAGGGCTTTACGCGGCGTTGGCCGGATGTGCTGACTTTGCCGGCGGATGTGAAGGAACGGGTGGCGGAGATGTGGAAGAAAGCGGGGTTGTAGTCTCCTCGTAATGTTGGTCTGGTAGGCTCGACCAGAGGGTTTATGCGAGCATATTTGATGATTCTGTTGACGGCGGCTGCCGGTTGGGCGCAGACCGCCACGGGGACGATTACGGGTACCGTGACCGACAGTAGCGGAGCCGTGGTGGCGGGGGCGAAGGTGGCGGTGACCAACGTCGGGACGAGTTTGAA
>JBBRIO010000416.1:0-5084 GCA_038220855.1 Bryobacterales bacterium
ATAACTCGTCGTAAGCGGGATGGCTGGCTACCAGTTGCCCCTGCAAATGCGAGGCAAGCTCGGTGATTTCCAAGCCGTTGGTTTGGCCCTTGAGGTCGTCGCAATACGTCTTCGACTCGGCGGCTTTCTTCAGGTTCATGATGCGGCTGTCCCAGGAAGGAAGCTGCACCCCGACGTATCCGAGCGATTTCGCCCACGCGGTAATCGCGGGAAGCGAGTTGTACGGTGCTTCGTCGGACATAAATTGTGCGAGGAATAGGGCTGGCCCTTTGATCTGTGGCATACCCTGACAGCGTACGCCAAATCTTCGCGCTCCGCACTTGGATCTGAAAACTGTTGCTGTCCGAAAACGGCTAGTCACGGTGGCTGTAATCGCTTATTGTGGGGGAGGTGACTCTTGATCCTCTGCTGTGCCAACAGGTCCGGCGCGCTCGCGATGCCCGCTTCGACGGTAAGATTTTCATCGCGGTGACCTCCACCGGAATCTACTGCCGGCCGGTTTGCCCGGCGCCTTCGCCGAAGGAATCGAACGTGGTTTACTACTCTTCGGCGTATGCGGCGGAAGAGGCCGGGTTCCGCCCCTGCCTGCGCTGTCGTCCGGAAACGGCTCCTGGGACGGCGGCCTGGCTGGGCACCTCGCAGACGGTCTCCCGCGGCCTTCGCCTGATTGAAGGCGGAGCCTTGGATACAGGAAGCGTCGAAGAACTAGCGGACCGCCTCGGCGTGACCGGCCGCCATCTCCGCCGGCTCTTTGTCGAGCACTTGGGGGCTTCACCGGTTCGGATTGCGCAGACTTTGCGCATGCAATTTGCCAAGCGCCTGATCGACGAAACTACGATGCCCCTCACCGAGATTGCGTTCGCAGCGGGCTTCGGCAGCGTGCGCCGATTCCATGCGGTGGTCCAGGCGCTGTATGGCCGGGCGCCGAGCGCTCTGCGCAAGGTCCACCGTCCTTCGTCGGCGTTCCGCCTGGCGGTGCGGGAGCCCTTTGATTGGCCGAGCATTCTGGGATTTCTGCGGGCGCGCGCGATCCCTGGCGTGGAAGAGGTTGACGAGGAGCACTACCACCGCTGGTGGGCGGGTGCGGAGATCACGATCCGTTTCAAGGCTCCATATCTGCTGATCTCTATCGAAGGCGCCAAGCCCGGCCAATGGCTCGACATCCTGCGCCGGGTGCGGCGACTGTTCGACGTGGCGGCCGACCTGGACTTGATCAACGCGACGCTGGCGCTGGATCCTCTGCTCCGGCCGCTGGTAGAGGCTCGTCCTGGTCTCCGCGTGCCAGGGGCGTGGGATCCGTTTGAGATTGGCGTGCGGGCGATTTTGGGCCAACAGGTAACGGTGGCGGGGGCCCGGACGCTCGCGGGGCGGTTAGTGGCTTTGTTTGGGCAAATGCCAACCGCGGAGCAGCTTGCTGGTGCGGATTTGTTGACCATCGGCCTGCCGGGGTCCCGTCAGGAGACGCTGCGGGCCTATGCTCGAGCGGTACTCGCCCAGAACGAAACCCTCGAAAACGTTCGCGGCATCGGCCCTTGGACCCGCGACTACTATGCGATGCGCGCGCTGGGGGAGCCCGACGCCTTTCCCGCTGGCGATTTAGTGCTTCGCAAAGCCACCGGATTGACCGAGAAACAGCTCCTGGCGCGGGCCGAAGCATGGCGGCCTTGGCGGGCTTATGCGGCCCTGCACATTTGGAGAGGCCAGTCATGAGAGTCCGGCAGCGGCTGTCGACGCCAATCGGTGAACTCGTGCTGCTGGGCACGCCGGCGGGTCTTACCGAGATTCGATTTCCCCACGCGGCCCGGGTGGACGACGCAAGCGACGGGGAGCTGCCCCAGGCGGCCGCGGAGATCGAAGCGTATTTCGCAGGGAAGTTGCGAGAGTTCACGGTCCCGCTGGCTCCGGTGGGTACCACGTTCCAACATCAGGTCTGGCGGCTGCTGCGGGAGATTCCATTTGGTGCCACCACTACTTACGGTGATTTGGCGCAACGGCTGGGCAACCCGAACGCTGCGCGCGCGGTGGGGTTAGCCAACGGATCGAACCCACTCCCGATCATCGTTCCCTGCCACCGGGTGATCGGCTCGAACGGTAAGCTGACCGGGTTTGCGGGCGGGTTGCCGATGAAGGCGTGGCTGCTCGACTGGGAGCGGCACTGCAACTTCTTCGGCGCTGACGGAGAATAGAATCCATGGCAATTGCACTCGATGATTTAGAAGTCGGCCTGATGTTTTGGGGCGACACCGAACCGTTAAAGATGATCCGGGCCGTGAAGTCGCTTGGCATTCGCTGCGGCCACCTCGGCTTCACTGGCGCTGTCCCGTTGGCTGGGCTCGGCGAGGTTTATAAGCAGGCGCTCGCCGACGAAGAGTTCGTCGTGACCGCTGTGTTCGCGGCCTATAACGGCGAAAGCTACGCGGATATCCCCACCGTCGAACAGACGGTCGGCTTCATCCCCACCGCCTTTCGGGCCGAACGCGAAGCTCGTACCTATGAAGTGATCGATGCGACGGCCGCGATGGGCGTGCCCATTTTTGCTTGCCACATCGGATTTGTGCCCGAAGACCACAACCACCCGAACTACGTCGCCGCCCGGGAGATGGTCCGCCGGATTTGTGACTACGCCGCCAAATACGGCATCGTCTTCGCGCTGGAAACCGGCCAGGAACCGGCTGAGTCGTTGCTGCATTTCCTGGAAGACGTCGAGCGGCCGAATTTGAAGCTGAACTTCGACCCGGCCAACCTCATTCTCTACGGCACCTCGGAGCCGATTGCCGCCTTGAAGCTGGTGGGCCATCATGTCGCTTCCGTTCACGCGAAGGACGGCAACTGGCCTGATAAGTCCAAACCCGGCACGCTGGGTACGGAAATGCCGCTGGGCCAAGGGTCGGTTGGCATGGTCGATTTTGTCGATACGCTGAAAGCTATTGGGTACAAGGGGGCGCTGACGATTGAACGCGAAGTTTCTCTCGAGCAGGATATGAACGATCGGCATCAGGCCAAACTGGCCCACGTCGACGACATCAAGGCCGCTATCGGCCTGCTCCAAAGTCTTCGGTAGACCGTGCCGATTAAGCAGGTTCCGGTTGCCCGGTGGGAAGGTGGTCGCTCGCATGCCGCCACCGACTCGCTGGGGGTGGAAGAGACGCTGGAAGTCCGGGTGGAGTACTCGTTCAAAGATCGCCGGGAGATCGCGACGCTAGGCCTTACGCTTTGTACTCCTGGCCACGAGGTCGATTTGGCGTGCGGCCTTCTTTACGCGGAGGGCTGGCTGACCACGGCCGCTGATATCGCGGCGATCCATCTCCAACCTGGTTCGGTGCTCGTTTCGCTGCAGCCGGGTATTGAGCCGGCCGGAGCGACCCGTCGGCACCTGATCCGGACATCCGCGTGTGGCCTTTGCGGTCGGGAAGAGTTACCGGCTGAGGTGGAAGCGCCGCCGGCCTTCGAGGCGATGATGCCGATCGATTTACTCTATGAGCTGCCCGCACGACTGGCTGCGGCGCAACCCGCTTTTCAGCAAACCGGGGCCCTCCATGCCGCCGCTCTTTTCTCGATGGCGGGTGAGCTGTTGGCTCTGCGCGAGGACATTGGCCGGCACAATGCACTCGACAAGCTGATCGGTCGCCGCCTTCAGAATGACGCGATGCCGCTGACTGGACACTTAGTGCTACTGAGTGGCCGGGCCGGTTTCGAATTGTTGCAAAAATGTGCCGCCGCGAAGACTACATTTGTCGCCTCCATAGGAGCTCCTTCAACTATGGCGGTCGAACTCGCGCGGCGGCAGAACATCACTCTCATCGGCTTCCTGCGCAAAGAGCGATGTAATGTCTACACACACCCGCATCGCATTGTGAAAAATGTTCCGGGTGTGTAGTTTATATCGGTAAAGTTTTCCTAAGTAAGTACTCCAAGCCCTGTTTTTACTAGCCTGCGAGAGTAGTTGCAACTCTTGGGCCAATGGCTCCAGCGAGCGGCCTAGGCCATCCGCACTAGTCACTTACTTACTGAGTTTCCGCGGGGTTTTTAGTAAGGCACTAAAAGTGCTAGTACTGCCGGAACCTCTCATTGGCGAGTTGTCTATAACAGACTACTCTCACAGGAGACAGGAGACCGCATGAAACTACACTGGACACGAATACTGACGTTCCTTACTCTCGCCGCTGGCATGATGCCGTTGCGGGCCACCACGCCGGGCGCACTTCCCGGCGAGGGTCTTTATGGGCTGTACTTCAATAGCAACGACCTGTCGGGCTCGCCGATTATGCGACGCACCCACCGGCAGATGGACTTCGCCTGGGGAGCTGGTTCACCGGGCGAGGGCGTTCGTAGCGACAACTACTCGGTCCGTTGGACCGGGTTCCTCGAAGCCCCTGTAACGGGGAACTTCACCCTCTCGACTCTGAGCGACGACGGCGTTCGTCTTTGGGTCGACAACGAAAAAGTGATCGAAAATTGGACTGATCATTCCCCGACGATCAACCGTTCGAAGGCGCTGGCGCTCATCGCTGGTAAACGCTACAAGGTAAAGTTGGAGTACTTCGAGCGCATTGGGGGCTCGACGATGAAGCTGCTGTGGTCGTACCCCGGCCAGGCCGATCAGCCCATCCCGCAAGTGCGGCTCTACTCCCCGGACGAAATCTTCTACCTATCCGATCTCCCTTGGGTGAGCGCCAAAGGAGGATGGGGACCGGTGGAAAAAGATCGGAGCAATGGCGAGATGCCGTCGGGTGATGGAAAGACGATTGCCATCAATGGTTTGAAGTTCACTAAGGGTTTGGGAACGCACTCCTACAGCGAGATTATCTACAACCTGGACCGCAAGTATGATGAGTTTTATTCGACGATTGGGGTGGACGACGAGGTCGGTAATAACGGCTCGGTGGTCTTTGAAGCCTATGTGGATGGTGTGCGCGCCTATCAAAGCCCGGTGATGCGGGGCACTGATTCCGCTACTCTGAATTGGCCCACAGTGATGGTCGGAAATGGCCCACCCTGTTAGCGAACCGTGTACTCTGATTTCGGCGCAAGCCGAAAGGAGAACCGGTTGAACAGGAGAAAGAAAGTGGAACTATTTGAGCAGA
>JBBRIO010000417.1:0-5066 GCA_038220855.1 Bryobacterales bacterium
GGTCAGAAACAGCGCATCATCGCGATGGTCTGCTCCAGAAGTCGCTGGACCGTGCGGGTGATTGCCAAGGAGGCGGTCAAAAGGCGATTGGTCCCCCGCGTGGATAGAGAGGCAATCCGAATTCTGTTGCTCCGCCACGACATCAAGCCGTGGCGGGAAAAACATGTGGTGCGTTCCTGAATTGAATGAACACTACATCGCCAACATGGAAGATGTCCCGGGAGTTTACGAGAAGCCGTACGATCCCAAAGAGCCGGTAGTCTGCCAGGACGAAAAGCCCATCAATCTTCATACGGATGTGCGCCTGCCGAGGCGGCCACGCCGGGACGCGAGGCCCGGCGCGACAGCGAATACGAGCGCCGGGGAACCCAAAGCAGGCAAGCACTTCTGCTTTCCCACGCCAGACCGGACTGGGTTTCAGTTCGCCCCAGTTGCAGTGAAACTCGCCATGTCGTATCCGGAGGCCACCAGAATCCATTTGGTACTGGACAACCTCAACATCCACTGCCAGAAGTCTCTGACCGACGCCTTCGGTTCCCAGATGGGATCGGAGGTTTGGGAAAGATTCGCCATCCATCACACTCTGAAGCATGGAAGTCGGCTCAATCAGGCAGAAATCGAAATCGGTATCTTTGCCAAGCAGTGTCTGGGAAAGAGAGGATTCCAGACCTCCGGAAATTACGCCAGGAAAGTAAGGCTTGGTGCCGCCGCATTAACAAGGCCGCTACCAAAATCAATTGGCGGTTCGATAGGACAACCGCACGGAGGGCGTTTGGGTATTAACGCAAATCTTTCAAGCGGTCGCAGCACTAGAGCTGTTTCAGGCGGAAGTTTCGGTACTCGACTTTCATGGGCGGGCCGACGTGGACTTGGACTCCGATGAAGCCTTGGGCGGGGTGGCGAATGGGGTCGGGATCGTCGTCGATGACGATGCTCATGACGTGGCCGTTGATCGTATGGATGAGCGTGTTGCCGCGGATGAGGAGATGGACGGCGTTCCAGTCGTTCGTGATGTGTTCCTTCGGGTCAGCGAAGGAGGAGAGCACCATCGGCTTGCGGTCTCCTAAGACGCGGGTAACCTGGCCACGGACGGCGAGGAAGAGGCGGCCCCTCTCTTCATAGTTCTGGCCGGTGTAGACGTTGCGGCCGTCGATGTCGCACTGGTAGCCGCGCATGGCGAACTTGTGGTCGGGACGGACGGGGTCGGGGATGACGGCGCTGCGATAGTTGATTCCGCTGTTGCCGGCGGGGGTGATACGGTAGTCGACCTTGAGTTCAAAATCCTTGGGCTGGCCGCCGCGCCAGACGATGAAGGTGTTGCTCTTGATGACCGTTTCGGGGGTGATCTCCCCGACGAGGATGCCGTTTTCGACCCGCCAATACTTGGGGTCGCCTTCCCAGCCGGCGAGGGTTTTGCCGTCGAACAGAGGGACGAAGCCGGGCTCGTCGCCGGAGGCCATTTCGGGGCGATCACTCTGCTTCGGGACGTACTTCTGGGCTAGCGCGGTGGCGGCGGCGGCGAACACTATGGCACGGCGGGTGAGAGGAGGCATAGGCGGAATCTATCACATTGCGGGGGCGAGGCACTTCTGCCGCAGGCCTATCATCCAGCGTTTCTGGAAGCCTTTGAGAGCGCCGTCGAGGTAGGGGCGGCGGGTTTCGTCGGCCTTGAGATGGAGGTCGAGGAAGGCGGAGATGAAGTGCTGGTTGATGGCGTTGAGCCGGTCTTTGCGCCAGACGAGTTCGTCGAAGCTCTCTTTGGTTTGGAAGTCGAGCGGGATGGCGGGAGGGGGGTTGCCGCCGACGTTGTGGCGGGCGTTCTCGTAGACGAGGAGGCAGCGGTTGGAGTTGACGGACTGGTCAAACGCCTTCTTAACGCCTTGTTCGTAGCCGGAGATGTCGTCTTTGTCGCCGACGATGAAGAGGGAGGGGACGCGGATATTGGCGAGGGCGGCGGGGTCCCAGGTGTTGATGGGAGGCTGGGCGCCCCAGGGGGCGAGGGCGACGATGGCGCGGACGTTGGCCGGGAGTTTGCCGGCAGCGGGGACGAGGCCGGCGGGGAGCATTTTGGCCAGGGAGGAGTTGGCGCTGGGCGCGGCACCGGCGCTGATGAGAGCACCGTAGCCGCCCATGGAGTAGCCGATGATGGCGACGCGGGTGGGGTCAATATTGCCTTCCGAGGCGGCGAGGGAGGCGATGGTGAAGAGTTGATCGGGGGAGCGGTTGACGAGCGTGGAGGGGAAGGGCTTGACGGCGCCGAAGACGGAATCGGTGTGGTCGATGGCGGCGACGACGTAGCCTTTGGAGGCGAGGTTTTCGGTGAGGTAGGTGAGGAAGGTGCGGGAGCCGGGGTAGCCGTGGGAGACGATGACGAGGGGGAAGCGTTGGCCGGGAAGGGGCGCGGCGTCGCGGAGCGCTTTGCCATCGATCGTGAAGGGCTTGGGGTTGCGGCCGGGGAGGGTACTTTCGTATTGGGTACGGGCCTCGGCGCCGGCGGGGATGAGGGCCGGATACCAGAGTTCGATTTTGAGGGGGCGATCGTAGAGGGGGGCTTGGCCGGTCTCCTTGTTTATATTGAGAACGTCCGGCTGGGCGGCGTGTTTGAGGTCGAGGGTGCGGACGCCGATTTGGTGGGTGCCCCAGGCGGCGAGTTCGGGGGCGTCGACGCCGGGGACGCTGAAGAAGGTCTGGAGGAAAGCGAGGAGAAGAACGGACATCTCGTTAGGTTACTGCATGGCGGCGATGAGGTCTTCGACTCCTTTCTTGTTGAGGGGGTCCGGAGCTTGCGGGAGGGCGATTTTGGCGTGTTCGAGGGCTTTGGCTTTGTTGCCGAGGGCGGCGTAGCCGCGGGCGAGGCCGAGGTGGACTGGCCAGATGTCAACGTAGCGCTTGTGGTTGAGTTCGAAGACGGCGAGGGCGGCGGCGGGTTGTTTGCCGGCGAGAAGTTGGCGGCCGTATTGGTGGATCTGGACGACGGAGGCGGTGGGGTGGTTGAGGGCGGCGAGGCGGGCGGTCTTGGAGTCTTCGGCACGGCCGAGCTTTGTTAGGACCTCGGCCTTGGCGGAGAGGGTGGCGAAGTTGGCTTGTCCCACGAAGGGGGTGGAGATGGCGGTCTGGGCCCAGACGAGGGCTTCGGGGAGGTTAATATTGCGTTCGAGGCAGAACTGGATGGCTCCGATATAGGCGGCCCAGTTGAAGCCGGGTACGGTTTTGAGCTCTTCGCGGATGCGGGAGAGGTAGACTTGGTCGAGGTTGGGAACGGCGATGGTCCAGGCGACGGCGAGCTCTACCCACTGCATTTCGGCGACGGCTTCGGCGGGCTGGCGGATAGGGAACTCGTAGGTGAGGTACTCGCGGAAGTCGTGTTTGGAGGGCTTGGCGGTGACGCGAAGGACGTCTTCGGAGGGCTCGTAGAAGAAGCTACCCCAGGCGGTGGAGTTCTTGGAGAAGATGATGGTCCATTCGGTGGGGCCGGCGATCATATGGAGGCCGTAGCGGCCGGCGGGGAGGGGTTGACCGTTGATGGTGACTGGGTGGGAGACGGCGAAGACGGTGCCTTCATTGGCTCCGGCGCGCCAGGGAGAGGGCTTGTGATGGCCGTAGCCGAGGTCGGTTAGGCCGTAGGGGACGAGCTTGCCCCAGATTTGGCCACGACGGTTTTTGACGGCGGGGGAGGAGTATTCGATGGAGATTTGGACGGGGCCGATGGATTGGGAGACGGAGGCCTTTTGGTTAGCGCCGCTGGGGGGCAGCGAGAGGCCGGGGTAAAACTGGGCGCAGGCAGAGGAAGCCAGGAGGAGGGCGAGGGGCAGTTTCATGGCTTTAAAATAGCCATTCGGTTGGGGCGGACGGAAACACTTTGGGGCGAAACGGGCAAATGCGGGCACACTTCGGGTGTGCGCTGTTTTCGGGCGTTTGTTGTCGGGGTTAACTGCTCCACGGCCGAGGGCCAGTTAGGCGGCGTCTGGAAGCTTGGCCCGGCCGAAGCGGACGAGCAGATCGCCGATGTCGTAATTTGGGGCAAAACGCTGCATAAGATCCTTACTTTCCATGAAGTTGAGCAAATAGGCCGGCGGGACAAAGTTAGGTTCCTTTTTGGCTTGGTCGGCCATTTCGAGCAGTTCGGCGACGACTTCCGGCGGGGGTCCGGGGTCCTCTAAGTTATTGGTGTCGACGGAGATATCCACTGGTTCCGGCGGCTGCAACGGAAACAGTTTTCTGGATTGCGCCAGGAGCTTCATGAATTTTTCGTAGGCCGCGAGATGCGCTTTTTTATTGCGCTCGATGGTCCGGAACAGTTCCCTCTGGGTGATCGACCGCTTGTGACCGTTGAGAAATTGGGTGTCCATATCGACATCGGGATACTCGCGGAGCACAATGTCGAGTTCTTCCTGCATCGCCCGGGTATAGAGCGACGTGTTGCGATCGAAGCTGAACATTTCGGAGACCATGCGGCGGACGTAGCCTTGTTCGACTTCCGAGTCGGGCTTGAATTTTCGGTAGTGTGCTTGGAGACCGCGAAGGTAGTCCACTCGATCATCGGACGAGATCAGGTTGTAAAAAGAGGGCAGATCTTCTTTGTGCAACTCGACATGGATGCCGGTGGTGATCGCGTTCATCGAACTGCGATATTTTCCGGCAGGCGAGACGGGCCCTTGGCTTTTGCGTCCGTTTTCGCGGGATGCTTCGGCGCGACGCTGCTTTCGTTCCTCACGATTTTGTTGAGACATAGTTCTACTCCGTTGCTTAAAGCGTAAAAGGCGGCGGAGGGGTAATCGGGGGAGGGGCAGATGGTCGATCGCCGCATCTCGTTGATAAAGATAGATTTGTGAGTTGAAAATATTTTCAAACGGGTTGTGAGGCTCTTGCAAAACTCCGCGCAAAACTCTTGACTGGCCTGGTAGCTGGCGACGACAAGTTCTTTTCTGGGCCAAGTATGTGCCAAAGCTGCCGTAGGTCGTTTTTGGGGAATACGGGTCTATTGCCTTCCTAAATATCTCTGCTTAAAGCGTAATCAGACTACGTGTTCAAGCGGAGAAGTTGGTCGACGGTGAGGGCTAACACGC
>JBBRIO010000418.1:0-5065 GCA_038220855.1 Bryobacterales bacterium
GCGGGGATTGACCACATACCAGAAATCTTTCAGATCGGAGCCGACGTAGAGGAATGATCCGTCCGGGGCAACCTGGGGCCGCTCGCAGCATTGGCCGTCGTAAGTATTCTCCCAAACCTTCTTCTCGGTGCCGAGGTCAAAGGCCGCGAGGCGGCCGCGGGTAGCGACATAGATCATCTGCGTCACGGTGCTGGCGGTGACCCCGGCGACCTGCTCGGAGTTCCGGCTGGCTGGCACGTCGAAGGTCTGAATACGTTTGACGAAGTTGTAGTTGTCGCGAGCGTCGAGAACGACGATGCCGGTACCGTTGCGGTCGGCCGACCCTTCGAGGGTGCCGGGCAGGGTGACGTAGATCAATTCCTTGTCGGGCGGGCCGTGGAGGTAGCTTTTCTGTTCGGCAGATGGTGCTTGACCGAGGAGAGTCGAGACGCCGCCGCAGAGGGCGAGGGCGGACGGAGCGATTTTAGTTTGAATCCAATTTGCCATTGCTTTTCCTTATGCTTTCAAAAAGGGCTTCAGCGCATCCAACATTTGACGAATAGTTTCTTTGCCACTTTCGTCTAAACGACCGCCGAGCCCGACGGAGGCGGCCGACTGCACATTGTTCCGCTTTTCGCGGGTTTGGTGAGTCTCAAAGACGCGACGGAGTTGCAGGATGTATTTGAGCGACTCGATCCCGTAGACGCTGATCTCGCTAATGAGCATCGAGACCCGCCCGAACATTTCCATGGCCTCTTTCTTCTTGCCGAGCTGCCAGAGATCCCAGGCCACGGCGTAGAGATCCGCGAAGGAGGCGGCCGGCATGGTGCCCGAAAAGCCGCGGTTCATTTCGTCGATCATGGTGCGCCCATGTCCGCCGGTAAACACTTTGAGATGGTCCGCACTCTGTTCGCGCAACTCTCGAATGCGAAAGAGCGGTTGCCCGGCCTCGTCTTTGACGTAGCGAAGAGTCGGGATGGTTTTGTGCATTTCGAGCAGCATGGCGACGCTCATGTTGCCGACGGCCTGGGCGAACAAAGGGAGGTCAGTGGCCTCGCCGACTCGCTGGTAAAAGGCGATGACGGCCTTGGGATCCTTTTCGTCCACTGGGGGCAAAGAAATGATCGCGTCGGCGCCGGCCTTTTTGGCGTGCATGGCGTAGCGAACGGCGGCTTCGACAGTGGGCGCTTGGACGCCGAGAACGAGAGCGGGCCGCAGGCTTCCGGCGGCAGCACCGAGCGCTTCGGCACCTTCCAACCGTTCCGACTCTGTGAGGGTGGACCACTCACTGGCGAGTTGAGGCCAGACGAAGCCATGGACGTGGCCGCGATGGATGAAGTGCAACTGCTTGACGAGCGACTTCACGTCGAGCCGGTCGGCGGCGGTGAAGGGTGTTTGAGCGATGGGGAAGATGCCCCGCAGCGGCTTGGCCTTGGCGCTGGGGGGCTGGGCGTGGAGGGCCTGGGAGTGGAGGAAGAGGCCGCTGCCGACGGTGGACTGAAAGAAGGTGCGTCTTGAAGTCATCATAAATTCACACCGGGACTAAAAGGTGTATCGGAAGCCGAACTGCAACTCGCGCATCGTCCGGGCCGTGATGATCCGTCCGAACGTCGCCGGTTGCTGAGCATCATTCGCCGGAGCGTTAAAGTTCGGATGGTTTGGGAAGTTGAAGGCTTCAAAGCGGAATTCGAAGGAGTGCCCTTCGCGGATCCGGGTGGTCTTCGTGAGCGAGAAGTCCCACTGCTTCAGACCGGGCGTGATGAGGAGATTCCGGCCTGTGTTGCCGTAGCGGTAGAGTAGCTCCGGGTTGGTGCTGTTGAAGGCGGCGATTTCCCAGAACTTATCCGGAGTCCGGTTGGTGGGGATCGGGCTTATGCCGGTCGCATCGGGGACGTTGGGCGTGCCGATTTGGAGACGGTCGCCGATCTGCCCGACGTTGATGGGGGTGCCGTTCGACAGGGTGAGAATGGTTCCCAGTTGCCAGCCGCCGAGAACTTTGTCGGCGACGGTGTTCGCGTTGAGAAATTGCTTGCCCTTCCCGAAGGGCAGTTCGTAGAGGACGGAACTGACGAACCGCTTTCCATTGTGGAACTGGGAGAGAGCGTGCTCGCGTTGCAGGTTGTAGTTGTCGGTGGCGAACTGGTTTTCGCCGGTGTTGTTCCGCACGGAACTGCCTTGATCCATGGCCTTGGACCAAGTGAAGCCGGTGAGGTAGGTGAGGCCCTTCGAGAAGCGGCGGGTGGCTTTCAGACCGAGGCCGTGGTAGCCCGAGTTGCCGTGGTTGTCCAAGGTTTGAATGAGGCCGTAGGCGGGGAAGGGGGACCGCTGGAGCAGGGTGCGGCTGTCGGTAGGCCCGGTGCGGAGGACCGGCTGATTCCAGACACGGAGCAGTTCCAGCTTGTGGCCGCCGTTGCCGATGTAGCCAGCCTCAAGGACGGTGTCGGCCCCGAGTTGGCGCTGGACGTTGAAGACCCACTGGACGAGGTAGGGCGTGCGACGGTTGGTGTTGTTGGCGAGAGTAAACGTGGGGCCTTGGCAGCCGCCGGTCCACCCGGTGCAGACGCCGCCTTCGTTGCGCCAGGGGTCGCTGAGGTTGGCGTTCGGTCGCTCGGAATCGGCGGTGAATTGAGACCGGCCGCCGACGTTGCGGGTAAGGTCGAAACGGGTTTCGACGATGTCCTGCACGTAGAACATGCCGAACCCGGTGCGGACGGTCCACTTATCGGTGGGGCGGTAGGCGAGGCTGATGCGCGGGGCGAAGTCGTTGTTGTCGCGGCGGACGGTTCCGGGCCCGGCGATCTCGTCGCCCCTAGCGGTGGGGTTGGCGTCACTGAAGCGAAACGATAGGCCTTCGTTGAAGTCCCCTTTCCCGGGACGGAACAGGAGCGGGACGCGAGCGCCGGGAACAATTTTGCCATCGTAGACGCCGGAGTCGAAGATGTAGACGTTGATCATGCCGTTATACTTGTCGTGGTGGGTCGGGGTGTTTTCGTAGCGAAGGCCGAGTTCAGCGGTGAGCTTGGGGGTGATTTTCCAAGTGTCCTGCATGTAGAGGGAGAAGATAGTGGCGCGGTAGAGACCGTTCGAGAAGGCGCGAGCGCGGGTAGGCGAGTTGGTTTCCCCGATTAGATAATCGGCAAAGGGATGGCCGGTGACTCCGCGCTGGGCGGGGTTCTCCGTGGCGGTGCCGTTGAAGCCGAAGCTGCCGCGGGTGAAGGCGTTGCCGGTTTGGTTATAGCGGTCACGCCGCAACTCTCCTCCGAAACGGAAGGAGTGATTGCCGCGAATGACGCTCATGTTGTCCATCCACTGAAAAAGCGAGGTGCGACCGACGAAGGGGCCATTGCCTTGCTCGCCGAAGCCGGTGAGCCCAAGGCCTAGGCCGATGGAGGGCGTGCCGTAAGAGAGTTCAACCGGCGATTGCAGCCCAATGATACCGAGTTCCTTGGTGACGTCGCGTTTGAAGGCGTAGAAGCGTTTCTGGTCGTTGTTGAACTGCGTCCAGCCGGCGCGAAACTCGTTGACGATGGTGGGGCTGAAGGTGCGGATATTGCTCAACAGAACCTGGTTGGTTTTGGTGACGATATTGGCTTCCTGATCCTGAAAGGACGCGATGTCCTTGAAGTCCTCGTCGCTCCAACTGAAGCGTCCGAACCAAGTGGAGCGGGTATTCTGCAGGTAGTCGAACCGTTGATTGTATTGCTCCCAGGTGATGGGCCGGGCGCGCTGCCGGGCAAAATTGCCGAGGATGCTATCGCCAGGGCGTTGGGCTTTGGGATAGAACTCGAGGAGCTTGACGGCGATGGGATTGAAGCGGCTGGCGGGGATGATGTTGTTCGGATATTGGAGCGCCGTGAGGGCGCGAAGGTTACCGGCGGCGTCGGTGGAGAAGGTCCGCGAGGCGGGATCGTAGATGTTGCGGCCAGAGGCGGAGAAATCGCCGGCGCGCATGCGATCGGGTGCGACGTTAGAGAGGCCCTGCAAGGTCTTCGTCTCGCGGAGAGTTTCGAAGTTCGACATAAAGAAAAGCTTGTCGCGGATCACGCGACCGGTCAGCACGAAGCCGAATTGATTGCGCTGGAAGGGGTTCTGGGGGCCAACCTGACGGTACTCTTTGGCGTCGAAGTCGCTGTTGCGGACGAAGGCGAAGGCGGAGCCGTGATAGTCGTTCGAGCCCGCTTTGGTGGCGACATTGATCTGCACCGCGCCACGACCGAACTCGGCGGAGTAAACGCCGGTTTCAATCTTGAACTCCTGGAGCGCGTCGATGGACGGTTGGAGGGCGTAGATGTTGTAGCTCATGTCGGTGTTTTCCAGACCGTCGAGCGTGTAGTGGTTGAACTGATTGCGGGAACCGGCGACCGAGAGGGACTTCTCGGTGCGGGTGCCGCCCTTGCGCGCGGCGGCCTCGCCGCCAGCGCCTTGTTCGGCAGAGACGTTGGGGCTGAGGGCGACCATTTGCAGATAGTTTCGACCGTTCAAGGGAAGCTCGACAATGCGTCGATTGTCGATGACGGTACCGACGGAAGCGTTTTCAGCGGCGAGGAGTTGGGAGTCGCCTTTGACCTCGAGGGTTTCGGTGACGTTGCCGATTTCAATCGTGAAGTTGACGCGAACGGAGTCGGCAACCTGGACGCGGACGTCGTTGCGGAGCGACGACTTGAAGCCGCCTTTCTGGACGCGGACTTCGTAAAGGCCGGGGGGTACGAACGGGATGGTGTAGTTGCCCGCCTCGTTGGTATCCACTTTGCGGGTCTGGTTGGTGGCGGCATTCAACAGCGTGACGCTGGTGCCGGCGACCGCCGCGCCGGAGGAATCGGTGACGGTACCGGTGACCTCTCCGAACGTTTGCGCCATAGCTGGCAGTGCCGCGGCGAGAAAGATCAAGGCAGGGAACATCCGACGGGCGGTTCGCATAAGGATCTCCAGAAAGAAAAAGCCTGATTGGCAGGTGGAGCCTATCACCTGAGATCACGGAGCGCAAGCGGTGTTCAGTGCGTACAGTTTTGAGGCGGTCGAGGATAGGGAAGAGGGATCGAGTCGGGTGGTCGAGTCCCCACCCTAAAGCTCTATCGGCGATGATGTC
>JBBRIO010000419.1:0-5056 GCA_038220855.1 Bryobacterales bacterium
CTGCTGCGGACCATCGTCCTCTCCGGCACGTACCGGCAAGCCTCCAAAGTCACCCCCGACCTCCTCGCCCGGGACCCGGAAAATCGCCTCCTCGCCCGCGGCCCCCGCCTCCGCCTCGACGCCGGAGCCGTTCGCGATCAAGCCCTCTACCTCTCCGGCCTCCTCGTCGAAAAAACCGGCGGCCCCTCCGTCAAGCCCTACCAACCGGCGGGCCTCTGGAAAGAACTCTCCGGCGGAGCCGACTACCAACCCGACTCCGGCGACGCCCTCTACCGCCGCAGCGTCTACACCTTCTGGAAGCGCACCTCCCCGCCCCCCACGATGGCCAACTTCGACGCCGCCGGCCGCGAAATCTGCACCGTTCGCGAATCCCGCACCAACACCCCCCTCCAAGCTCTCAACCTGATGAACGACGTCACGTTCCTCGAAACCGCCCGCCGCCTCGCCGAAAAACTGATGGCCCGTCCCGATGGCCTCGCCTACGGCTTCCGCCTCGTCACCGGCCGCTCCCCGTCGCCAGCCGAACTCGCCGTTCTCTCGGGCGCCCTCGAAACCCATCAGCGCACGTACCGCCAAGACGAACTCGCCGCCCGCAACCTCCTCGCCCACGGCGACTCCACCCGCAACTCCAAACTCAACGTCTCCGACCTCGCCGCTCATACCCTAATCGCCAGCATGCTCCTCAACCTCGACGAAGGAATCACGAAACAATGAAACGTCGCGACTTTCTCTCCGCCGCCGCCATCGCCGCCATCGCGAGCGGCGCCACCGACTTCGCCCCCAAGGCCAAGCGCGTCATCTACCTCTTCCAATCCGGCGCCCCCTCCCAACTCGAAACCTTCGACTACAAACCCGCCCTCGCCAAACTCCGCGGCACCGAACTCCCGGATTCCGTCCGCCAAGGCCAACGCCTCACCGGCATGACGGCCACCCAAACCAGCTTCCCCCTCGCCCCCTCCCAATTCGCCTTCGCCCAACACGGCCAGTCCGGCGCTTGGGTCAGCAGCCTCCTCCCCCACATCGCCAAGGTCGCCGACCGCCTCTGCTTCGTCAAATCCCTCCACACTGAAGCCATCAACCACGACCCCGCCGTCACCTTCTTCCAAACCGGCTTCCAAATCGCCGGCCGCCCCTCCATCGGCTCCTGGCTTTCCTACGGCCTCGGCAGCGAGAACAAAGACCTCCCCGCCTTCGTCGTCATGATCTCCCAGGGAACAGGCAATCTGGCCGACCAGCCTCTCTACGACCGCCTCTGGGGTAGCGGCTTTCTCCCTTCGACGTATCAGGGTGTTAAGTTCCGTTCAAACGGCGACCCTGTCCTTTTTCTAAAGAATCCCGAAGGAGTCACCCCCGATACCCGCCGCCGCTATCTCGACGACCTCGCGAAATTGAACACGTTCAACTTAGCCGAAACCGGCGACCCCGAAATCTCCACCCGCATCGCCCAATACGAAATGGCGTTCCGCATGCAGACCTCGGTCCCCGAACTCACCGACCTGTCGAAGGAGCCTGGCCACGTCTTCGCCCGCTACGGCCCCGAGGCCCGCACCCCCGGCTCCTATGCCGCCAACTGCCTCCTCGCCCGCCGCCTCGCCGAACGCGGCGTCCGCTTCATCCAACTCTTCCATCGCGGTTGGGACCAACACAATCACCTCCCCAAGCAAATCGTCAACCAGTGCCGCGACGTCGACCAACCCACCGCCGGGCTCATCGAAGATCTCGCCGAACGCGGCCTCCTCGACGAAACGCTCATCGTCTGGGGCGGCGAATTCGGTCGCACTGTCTACAGCCAAGGCAAGCTCACCGCCGACGATTACGGCCGCGATCATCACCCCCGCTGCTTCTCCGTCTTTCTCGCCGGCGGCGGCATCAAACCCGGTATGAGCTTCGGCCAAACCGACGACTTTTCTTACAACATCGTGAAGGACCCCGTCCACGTCCACGATCTTCACGCCACCATCCTTCGCCAACTCGGCGTCGACCACACCAAGCTCACGTACAAATTCCAAGGCCGCCACTTCCGTCTCACCGACGTGCACGGCGAAGTCGTCAAGGCCATCCTCGCATAACTCCTCATGTCTCAAAACCGAATCCAGATCACATCCGCCATCCCCGCCGGCGCCGAAGGCGTTCTCACCCCGGAAGCCTTGGCCTTCCTCCTCGCCCTCTCCGACCAATTCGAGGCCACCCGCCAAGAACGCTTGGCCGCCCGGCACGCCCGCGACGCGCGGCTCCAGGCCGGCGAACTCCCGGACTTCCTCCCGGAGACCCAAACCGTCCGCGACGGTGACTGGAAAGTCGCGCCCATCCCGACAGATCTTCAGGATCGTCGCGTCGAAATCACCGGCCCCGTTGACCGCAAGATGGTCATCAACGCCCTCAACTCCGGCGCTCACGTCTTCATGGCCGACCTCGAAGACGCCAACTCCCCCACCTGGTCCAACAACCTCCTCGGCCAAGTCAATCTCTCGGAAGCCATCCGCCGCACGATCACATTCACGAGCCCCGAAGGCAAGCAGTACAAGCTCAACGATAAGCCCGCCGTGCTCTTCGTCCGCGCCCGCGGCTGGCATCTCGTCGAACGCCATGTGCTCATTGATGGCAAGCCCATCTCGGCCTCGCTCTTTGATTTCGGCCTTTATTTCTTCCGCAACTCGGCCGAACTCCTGGCTCGCGGCTCCGGCCCGTATTTCTACCTCCCTAAGCTCGAAAGCCACCTCGAAGCCCGCCTCTGGAACGACGTCTTCGTCTTCGCCCAGAACTATTGCGCCATCCCCCAAGGCAGCATCCGCGCCACCGTCCTCATCGAAACAATCCTCGGTTCGTTTGAAATGGACGAGATCCTCTACGAACTCCGCGACCACTCCGCCGGCCTGAACTGCGGCCGTTGGGACTACATCTTCAGCTTCATCAAGAAGCTCGGCCACCGCCCCGAACTGCTCATGCCGAACCGCGCGCAGGTCACGATGGAAAGCCACTTCCTGAAGTCCTACGTCCAACTGCTCATCCAAACCTGCCACCGCCGCGGCATCCACGCCATGGGCGGCATGGCCGCGCAGATCCCCATCAAGAACGATCCGGAAGCCAACACCGCAGCGCTCGAAAAAGTTCGCCTCGATAAGCTCCGCGAAGTCCGCGCCGGCCACGATGGCACCTGGGTCGCCCACCCCGGCCTCATCCCCATCGCCCGTCAAGTCTTCGACGAAGGCATGCCGACGCCCAACCAAATCCACGTCCCCCAGCCGCCCGTCCACATCACCGCCGCCGACCTTCTGATGCCCGTCACCGGAACCATCACCCTCGAAGGTCTCCGCCAGAACGTCGACATCGGCCTGCAGTATCTGGAAGCCTGGCTCGGCGGCTCCGGCTGCGTGCCCATCTACAACCTGATGGAAGACGCCGCCACCGCCGAAATCTCCCGCTCCCAAGTCTGGCAGTGGGTCCGCCATGGCGCTACAGCCGATGATGGCACC
Source organism: Bryobacterales bacterium (assembly GCA_038220855.1). Taxonomy (GTDB): domain Bacteria; phylum Acidobacteriota; class Terriglobia; order Bryobacterales; family Bryobacteraceae. The sequence goes on from JBBRIO010000419.1 coordinate 3,474, forward strand.
GTCATCACGGCAGAACTCGCCCGCTCCGTCGTCGCCAGTGAATCCGCCCGCCTCCGCGCTACCCGCGAAGGCCATTTCGCGACCGCCGCCAGCATCATGGCCGACATGGTCACCGGCCACGACTGCGCCGAGTTCCTTACCCTGCCCGCTTACGACCGGCTCGTCGATTAGCCGGCTTCCAGTCCCAACCAAACTGTTCGAGGCTGATCCGCGTGCCCATCACGGCCACACCCTCAGCCTCGAGCCGCATCACCTGCTCCACCCCACCAGCCCCCCGCAGCAACACCTTCCCGAACTTCGCCCCCGCCTTCCCCACCACCCGGTGCCAAGGCAGCCCCGGCTCAAACTGCTTCAGGCTCCAAGCCGCCTGCCGCGAGCCCAGCGGAAACCCAGCTAACTCCGCCACCGCCCCATAGGTGGCCACCTTGCCGAACGGAATCCGTCGGACTACCGCTCGCATCTCCTCAAACATTCCTCGCCAACCCCCACTCAATCGTCATACTGCTCCCTAGCATCGCGCAATTGACTGACGGAAAAGTTAACCGTTTCGCGCGTAAACTATCAGGGGAGGCATAATACTAATGCCCCTCTTACGACCCCCTCCATGAACGTTCGCATTCGCATCAACGGCAACACCATCGTCGTGAGTAACACGGCCATGAAAACCGCGGCTGTCGACCTCAGGCAACAACGCCTCGACGACTCGGCCATCCAGGCGCTCCGCCGCATGTTGGCCTCCGAAGTCGGCGACGCCGCCCTCCGCTATCCCGAGAAAAAGGTGCTTGAAGAGGTCGCCAAGCGGGTCGCCGCCCGCCGTTGGACGCAAATTAGCCTCGACCCCACCCCCCTGCTCGGCCACAGCGGTGGAGGCGAAGCCGCCCAGCCAGTCGCTCCCCCTCCGTCTCAAAACAAAGGCGGTTCGGGCTCCTCTTCCGGGGCCAACGCCAAAGGCGGCACAGGCTCCGGCGCGGGCTCCGGCGCCGCAACCGGCACTGGCGCAACGCCACCCGCCAAAGAGCCCGCCCTCACTTGGATCGAAATCCAAATCGTCGACGAAGACGGCAAGCCCCTCGTCGGCGAATCCTACGAATTCACGAAAACCGACGGGGGCGTCGCCAAGGGTCCGACCACCGCCGCCGCCCTCCGAGCCGACCAGATCCCCCCGGGCAAATATAAACTCAAACGTCCCGACCTTCACAAGAACGGCTGGACCGCCCCCGGAAAGACGAGATAACCCATGGCTGAGATCAAGATCACCCGCCGCGACTTCCCCCTCGTCTTCGAACGACAGACCACCGAAGTCCATAAGATCATCGTCACCCGCTTCCAAGGCTACATCCTGGAAATGGAAGATTTCCACTTCCACTTCGATAGCGCCGTCATGCTCCCCGACTATGACGTCGCCGAAGGTGCCGCCGACCGCATCACCGCCCTCACCGTCCTCGCCACTGGCCTCTCCCACGCCCGCAAATACCCCAGCCGCAAAGCGATGGTCGCCGGCCACACCGATACCTCCGGCGCCGCCGACTACAACGTCAAACTCTCTCAACAACGCGCCGAGTGCGTCCTCGCTTCTTGGACCG
>JBBRIO010000420.1:0-5050 GCA_038220855.1 Bryobacterales bacterium
CGCAACGTCACCCGCGACTTCATCACCGACAAGGAACTTGACTCCCGCTACCCCGAGTTCGCCCAGTGGAACGCCGACATCGCCGTCAAACGCGCCAACCGTCGCAAGAAGCAATCCGACATCGATCCGAACTTCATAGAAGCCGCCTGGGACGTTTCGAAGACGCCCTCCCCCACTTACATCCTCCAACGCGGCAACTATCTCGCCCCCGGTGCCGAAGTCCATCCCGGCCTTCCCGCCGTCCTCGATCACCCCACCAAGCCCTTTCAATTCCCCGACCCCCAGGCCCACCCCGAATGGCACCACACCGGTCGCCGGCTCACCCTCGCCAACTGGCTCGTATCCCGCGAAAACCCCCTCGTTGCCCGCGTCTTCGTCAACCGCGTCTGGCAGTTCCACTTTGGCGAAGGCATCGTGAAGTCGGTCGACGACTTCGGCACCCAAGGCGACCTGCCCTCCCACCCCGAACTCCTCGACCACCTCGCTGTCACCTTCCAGGAGGGTGGCTGGGACCTCAAACGTCTAACCCGGCAAATCGTCCTCTCGCAGGTCTATCGCCAATCCTCCGCCGAGATCCCCGCCTATCTCGCCGTCGATCCGTCCTCCAAGCTGCTCTGGCGCAAGCCACCCATGCGCTTGGAAGCCGAAACCATCCGTGACTCCGTCCTCCAGGTCAGCGGCCTCCTGCAAGGCCAAATGTACGGCCGCCAGCAAGCCATCAAACGCGGCCCCGACGGCCAATGGCTCGAAGACGAATCGAAGGGCAACCCCAATCGGCGCAGCCTCTACCTCATGCAATCGCGCACCCGGCCCGTCGCCTTCCTCCATGCCTTCGACGCGCCCACCATGACCGCCGATAACCAAACCCAGCGCTTCCGCTCCGCCCTGCCCTCGCAGTCCCTGGCCATGCTCAACGGGCCCTTCATCCGTCGCACGAGCCAAGCCTTTGCCACCCAAGTCTGGGAGCAGAGCAAAGGCGACCCCGCCGAAGCTCTCCGCCGGGCTTTCCTCGCGGCTTACTCCCGCCCGCCCACTCCCCGCGAACTCGCCATCGGGCAACTCTCGATCGCCGCTGAACCCAACCCGCAAGAAGGTCTGCGCCTGTTCCTGCAAGCCCTTCTCGGCGCCAACGATTTCCTTTACAGTTACTAGGTAGCCATGAAGCCATTCCTATCCCGCCGCCAAGCCCTCCAGGAAGCCGCTCTCGGCTTCGGTGGACTCGCTCTCAGCTCGCTGGTCGCCCGTGCGGCCGAGACGCCGTCATACTCGCTCCGGCCCCGCCAACCCCATTTCCCGGCCAAGGCTAAAAACGTCATCTTCATCTACGTCGGAGGTGGCCCCAGCACCATCGATATGTTCGATCCCAAGCCGCTCCTGCGCAAGTACAACGGCCAACCCGCGCCGTTCGAAATCAAAGGCCGCGCCCTAAACGGTTCGCAGGAAGTCATGGCCAGCCCTTGGGAGTTCACCCGCTCCGGCCGCGCGGGTCGAGAGATTTCGAACCTTCTCCCCCACTTCCAAAAGGTCGTCGACAAGGTCAGCTTCGTCCGCTCCATGCAGACCGACCGCATCGATCACTCCACCGCCCAGTTCACCTTCGTCACCGGTCGTGGCTTCACCGGCTTTCCCACCCTCGGCTCCTGGGTCAACTACGCCCTCGGCACCGAGAATCAGAACCTGCCCGGCTTCGTCGCTCTCGGCGAGGGCGCCAGCATCGGTTCCCGTGCCCACTCGTCGGCTTGGCTTCCGCCGGTCTTCACCGGCACCGCCATGCGCGCTGACGCCAAGGCCCCCATCTACGACATCAAGCGCCCCGACGACATGTCCAGCGAGCAGCAGCAACGCCTCCTTTCCGTCGTCAACCAACTCAACCGCGAGCAGAAGGGCGGACATCCCCTCGACCAGGATCTGGAAGCCCGCATCGCCAACTACGAACTCGCCGCGCGCATGCAACTCGAAGCCCTGCGCGTCGCTGATTTGTCCGCCGAAACCCCCGCCACTCGCGACCTCTATGGTCTCGAAGAAGCCGGCTCCGGCCCCTTCGGTAAACTCTGCCTCATGGCCCGGCGCCTCGTCGAAAGCGGTGTCCGCTTCGTTCAACTCTATGCCGGCGGGGCAGGGAACTGGGATACGCACAGCAATATCGCCGGTCAACTCCCCAACCTTTGTCATCACATCGACCGCGGCATGTCCGCCCTCCTCACCGACCTCGATCAACGCGGCCTACTCGCTGATACCCTCGTCGTCTGGTCCGGCGAGTTCGGTCGCCTGCCCACCATCGAAGCAAGGACCTCCACGCCCGGCCGCGACCACAATCCCTACGGCTTCAACATGTGGATGGCCGGTGCCGGTGTCAAGCAGGGCTTCGACTTCGGCCAGACCGATGAGCTCGGCTACGCTGCCGTCCCCGAATTTCGCGTCGGCCACGCCGACATCCACGCCACTATCCAGCATCTCCTCGGCCTCGACCACCAGAAGAATACGTTCTTCTACGAAGGCCGCAACGAATCGCTCGTCGGCGTCACCCCCGCCCGAGTCCTCAAAGAAATCCTCCTATGATTGCTCGTCGTCATCTCCTCACTGGCAGCCTCGCTGCCGCCGCTCATGCCGCCACCGGAGGCGAAGTGAAGCGCCGCGCCGGCTCCCGCATCAAGATCGGCCTCAACGCCTTCTCGTTCAATAAGCCGCTCCTCGCCGGTAAGATGACCATCCTCGACGTCATTGACTACTGCGCCCAGCAGCAACTCGACGGCGTCGATCTCACCGGCTACTACTTCCCCGGCTATCCCAACGTCCCCTCCGACGAGTTCATCTACGCCGTCAAACGCGCCGCCTTCTTGAACGGAGTCACCATCACCGGCACCGGCGTCCGCAACGATTTCGCCCTCCCCGACCCCTCCAGCCGCCGCGGTCACATCCAACTCGTCAAAGACTGGGTCGACGTCGCCGCCAAGCTCGGCTCGGACATGGTTCGCGTCTTCTCCGGCCGTGAACTGCCCAAAGGCTATACCTTCGATCAAGTCCTCGCCTGGATGGTTCCCGCCTTCCAGGAGTGCGCCGAATATGGGGCCAAACGCGGCGTCATCATCGGCCTCCAGCACCACGACGACTATCTCAAGACCGCCGGCGAAACCATCCGGGTCGTGAACTTAGTCAAGTCCGATTGGTTCTCCGTCATCCTCGACGTCGGCAGCCTGCGCCAGGGCGACCCCTACGCCGAAATCGAAAAGCTCCTGCCCTACGCGAGCAACTGGCAGATCAAAGAACATGTTTGGTACGGCCCGAAGAAGGTCGAAATCGATCTCCCCCGCATTCGCAAGATCATCGACAAGGTCGGTTATCGCGGTTTCACCCCCATCGAAGCCCTCGGCGAAGGCGACCCCGCCGCCATCGTCACCGCCTTCCTGCAAAAGGTCCGTCTGGCCTTCGCCTAAGCAACCGGAGTAAGCCGTAAATGCTCGGGCGCATGGTCCCGCCACCATCGGTCGGCCCGCGTCTCGTCCCAATCCCGGCTCGCCTCGCAGCGCTCCAATCCTTCGCGGAGCGCCCGGGCCGATTGCGGCCGCTCTCCCGGATCCTTCCGCAAACAGGCCAACAACAGCGCGTCCAACTCCGCCGGTACCGGCGTCTCAATCCGTTCGGAAGCCGGCAACGGGATGTCCCGCGCATGCGCCAACAGCATCCCCATCGAACTCTTGACGTCGAACACCAACTTCCCCGTTACCAGCCAGTAGCCCACGCAGCCCACTGCATACAGGTCCGATCGCGCGTCCACTCCCTCGGTGCCCAACGCCATCTCCGGGGCCATATAGGCCGGCGTCCCCGTTGTCGTCCCGTCGCGCGTCAGCTTCGCCCATTCGACGTCTTCAACGGCCTTCACGAGACCGAAGTCCAACACCTTCGCAAAGTCGTTGTCCAGCCCGCTCTGCCCCACCATGATGTTGCGCGGCTTGATATCGCGGTGCGTCAAACCCACCGCGTGCGCCTCCTCGAGCGAACGGCAAATCTGCCGCAGCAACCAGATCGCCCGCCCCGCCGGTAGCGGGCCAAATCGTTCAATAAACGTCTCCAGGTCGATGCCGTTCACGATCTCCATCACATAGTACAGCGTCCCGCCATCCGCCATCCCATAGTCGAAAATGGTGACCGTATGCGGCGACCGCAACCCCGCCGTCGCCTTCGCCTCCCGCTCAAATCGCAGCCGAACTACCTCCATCGCCTCCGCCGAACCCTGCGCCAGCGCCCGCGGGGCAATCAGCTTTATCGCCGCCTCCCGCGCCAACATCCGGTGCCGCGCCCGCCAAACCTCGCCCATGCCTCCCGCTCCTAGCTTCTCCAAAAGCTCGTAGCTGCCCAAGTCTCGCTCCCGGCTTACCGTCACCCCTAACTGGTAAACCAATCGAGACAGCACCACCGCCACCCCGGCAAAAAGCATCGGCGGCGTCATCCAAACCAGCAACTGTCCGGGTAACGGACTCGGGACTCCCAGCAGCCACATATCCACGAGCAGCCCGAAGCCCGTCATCCACGCCGCCATCATCGCCGCCAACGATGCCCGTGACCAACTCGCTGGCACCGCCATCCCAAATATCATGACCCATGCCGAAACCGCCGATATCCCCCGCAACCGTTCCTCTGGCAGCATCGGGAGCACCCACTCGCTCATCGAGATCAGCAGCGCTCCCACGACCTCGAAGCAAAGTCCGATCACCAGCTTCCGGTCGCCGCTAACCTTCTTGCTCCGCATCAGAGCCCAAACGGAAACTCCGGTCACGATGGCGGTCGAAGTCAGCATCCCAAATGCAATCGATTTCCCTGGCAGCGCCTGCACGAAAAATCGAAACATCGTATAGATCACGGCAAAGCAGATCGCATAGGCCGCCCCCGCCCAACCGATCCGCTTCACCGCCCCTGCGATTAGCTCGGGCGGCAACCCCACGGCCGAACCCATCGTTACGGTCGTGTTGTGTTTGCCGAGGCGTTCTCTCATCCCAACCTTAGGAGCCTTTCAATACTTCGCGAATCCGTCGAGCCACAATCTTGTCTTCGC
>JBBRIO010000421.1:0-5035 GCA_038220855.1 Bryobacterales bacterium
CCCCTTCACCCCCGTCACCATCGTCGGTGGCTTTGGCTCCAACACCGGCGTCGCCTCCGATCTCGTCGCCCCCTACTCGGTCCTCCTGAATATGACGTACGCCCGCAACCTCCCCGGTAAGCTCATGGTCGAAGCCGGTTACATCGGCCGCCTCTCCCGCAAAGGCCTCGTGCAACAGGATTTCTTCCAAGCTCTAACCGAGTTCAAGGATCAGAAATCGAACTCCACTTGGGCCCAAGCCGCCGGCGTCCTCCGCGATCGGTTCGAAGCCGGCATCACCCCGGCTCAGGTCCGCGCCAACCCCGGCATCCTGCCCACCGTCCCGTTCATTGAAAATATGTTCCCCGGCGCGGCCAACCGTACCTTCCCCGGCTCCGCCACCGCCAATTACTTCTTCACGACCTACGGCACCTACGCCGGCTCCGACCTCGACGCCCTTAACGACATGGACCGCGAACGTCTCCCGAACGGCTCCTGCATCTCGGTCACCGGTTGCAACACCTTCTTCCCGCTGCAGAACGCCGGCATGCGAACCTGGGTCAACGCCGCCAACGCCAGTTACCACGGCGGCCAACTCGTCCTTCGCCGCCCCGTCACGAACGGCTTTGGCTTCGACTTTAACTACACCCTGTCCCACTCCTTCGACATCGTCTCCGCTGCCGAATCCGGAGCCGGCAACGGCGGTGCCGTCATTCAGAACAGCTTCAATCCGAAAGCGTCTTATGCCTCCTCGGACTTCGACATCCGCCACAACATCACGACGAACTTTGTCGTCGAACTCCCCTTCGGCAAAGGTAAGTCGTTCCTGAACTCCGGCCCCGGCTGGCTGAATCAGGCCATCGGCGGCTGGCAGGTGACGGCCCTTACCCGGTACCGCACCAGCCTCCCGCTCAACATCTCGACCGGCGGCATTTACCCCACCAACTACCTCAGCAGCTCCATTGCCATCCTGAAGCCCGGCTCCTCATTCCCCGAAACGGGCACCGGCTTCGACCAAAACGGTAACCCGAGCATCTTCCGGAACACGAATGCCGCCCAGGCCTTCATCGGCCAGTATCCCGGCCGCGTCGGCACCCGCAACATCCTCCGGGGCGCTCCGCTCGTCAACACCGACATGTCACTCGGCAAGTACTTCCAGATGCCCTTTGAAGGGCATCGCGTCCAGGTCCGCGCCGAAGCGTTCAATACGTTCAATAATGTGAATTGGGGCGATCCGACCCGGACCCTAGCCAACCCGGGAAACTTCGGCCAAATCACTTCCACCAACGGTGGCCCTCGCGTCATCCAATTTGCACTCCGCTACGAATTCTAGAAACTTATGAAATCCGTCGTTCTTCTCAGCTTCCTGGCCTTGGGCGTCCTGTTCGCCAAAAAAGCGACCCCGCCGTCGCCCACTCCGTCGGTAGGCGTCAAAACCCCGGGTATTCAGATCCCCTTCGCCAACCTGAAGTCGGAAGCCGACATCGTCCTCCCCGCCTCGCCCACCGCCGCTTTCTTCGCCGATATGGCCTATCTGCCGATCGGCGCGGAAAATTCGATCGCCCGTCTCGATACCAAAACCAACAAACTTGGTGAAGCTTGGACCGGCGTCAAAGCCCCCTGCGGTGGGGTGGTTAACGCGTTCAAGTCGTATTGGGTTCCCAGTTGCGGGGATCAAACCCTGCTCCGGCTCGACCCCAAAACCGGCAAGCCCACGGCCACCCTCGGCGTCACCGTCGGCAAAGCCAAATTCGCTCTCGCCGCCAACCCGGACAGCATTTGGCTGCTCTCAGACGACCGCACTACCCTCTCCCGCATCGATCCCGACCAGAACTCGGTCGTCGCCGAACTCCGCCTCCCCTCCGCCTGCAATTCCATCCTCTTCGCCGAAGCCTCCCTTTGGGTCACCTGCCCCGCCGCCGACCGCCTCCTCCGCATCGATCCCAAGACCAACCTGGTCTCTCAACGCATCGAAATCGCCGGCGGTCCCGTCGCCCAGGCCTTTGGCGAAGGTTCGCTCTGGGTCCTTTCCAAAGCCGAAGGAAAGGTGCTCCGCATCGATCCCAAGACCAACAAAATCGGAGTCACCATCGAAACTCTCATCCCCAAAGCCGACGGTGCACTGGTCTTCGGCGAAGGCTCCGTCTGGGTCTCCGCCCCCGGCTTCCCCCTCACCCGCATCAACCCCACCACCGATAAAGTCGTCCAGCAGTTCGCGGGCGCCGGTGCCGGCGATTTGTACGTCGGAGCCTCCGCGCTCTGGCTCTACGACCAAAACAAAAAGACATTCAGACGTTTTGACCCGAAACGGGTTGCCGCCACGCTTGCGGAGTAACTTATACTGTTGTTAGCCCCGTCGTACGTGTTGGCTGTGTAGCCATGTTTAGGCCCCCTGTCTGGACCCTGCCTCTTCGGCCAATCGTCAGGATCTCATGCGCCACAGCACACTCCCGTTCGTTCTTCTGTTTGGTACCGCGGTCTTCGCGCAAACTCCGAACTCCCCTGAGTTCTTCGAGACGAAAGTCCGCCCCCTTCTCGCCAAAAACTGTTTCAGTTGTCACACCGAATCCGCCCTCGGCGGTCTTCGACTCGACAGCTCCGAAGCGATCGCCAAAGGCGGCAAGCGCGGGGCCTCCATCAATCGCGCCGATCTCGATAAGAGTCCACTCCTGATCGCGGTCCGCCACGCCGACCCGTCGTACAAAATGCCGATGGGCGCCAAGCTCAAGGACGCTGAAATTAAGGACCTCGAATCCTGGGTCAACGCCGGAGCCGTCTGGCCGAAATCCGCGCCCGTTCAAAACGAAGCCAAATCGGCGAACGGCAATTATGTCATCCGTCCAGAATCCCGCCAGTTCTGGTCCATCCAGCCCCTGAAAGAACCCGCCGTCCCCACGTCCAAATGGGGCCAGACCCCCATCGACCGCTTCGTCCACGCCCGTCTGGAAAAGGAAGGGCTCCAACCCGTCCGCCCGGCTACCAAGCGCGACCTCATCCGCCGCGCCTCCCTCGACCTCACCGGCCTCCCCCCGACGTACGAAGAGATCCAAGCCTTTGAAAAGGATACAACACCCCAAGCCTTCGCCAAGGTCGTCGACCGCCTCCTCGCCTCCCCGCAATACGGCGAACGCTGGGGCCGAGTTTGGCTCGACGTTGCCCGCTACGGTGAAGATGACTACCGCAGCCTCGACCCCATGCGCCGCGGCTACAACCCCTATCCGAACGCCTACGTCTACCGCGACTGGGTCATCCAGGCCTTCCAGGACGACATGCCCTTCGACCAGTTCGTCAAAGCGCAACTCGCCGGTGACCTCCTCGATTCCAAAATCCGCCACAAAACTCTGCCCGGCACCGGCTTCCTCGGCCTCGGGCCCTGGTATTACGACAATGGCTCGACCGAAGTCACGCGCGCCGATGAACGCCACGACCGCGTCGACGTCGTTACCCGCGGCTTCCTCGGCCTTACCGTCGCCTGCGCCCGCTGCCACGATCACAAATACGATCCCATCCCGGCCACTGACTACTACGCTCTCGCCGGCGTCTTCAACAATACGATCTACGACGAAGTGCCCCTCGTCCCCAAATCCACCCTCGCTGAATTCGAGCAGGTGGAAGATCTCATCGACCTGAAGCAGAAGATGCTCGGCGAAATCCAGCAGAACGTTTCCAACCAGCTCTCGAAGTCCCTCGTCTTCCAAACCGCCAACTACATTCAGGGCGTCTGGGAAGTCAAAGGCCCGCAGAAGAAGGAAATGGCCAACGTCGTCGACGCCCGGAAGCTTGACTACGAGCTGTTCGACCGCTTCGTCCAGTACATGGAGAAGCCCACCGACAAGTACAAGAACAAAGAAGCGTGGCAGGCCATGATGAAGAAGGGCGGCACCGCCCCCGAGGCCAAAAAGATAGCCGAGAAGTTCCAGGAAGAGATCGTCGCTATTATGCTTCGCCGCAACGACCTTGATGAAGAGAACAAGGTGATCGTCGCCAAGGCCATGGACGGCACGAAGAGAAAGAAGCGCACGAACAAACCCAGCAACTTCGTCACCAATGACGATTTCTGCCCCGGCTGCAATCTTACTCTGAAGTCGATGCCGGAAGCCGAAACCAATTTCTGGACCGAAATGTTCCAGCGCATGCTCAGCGATAACGACGATCCCCAAGCCATGCTGGCCAACGGGTTCCGCAACATGAAGCCCGGCGTCCTCATGTTCCGCGGCTGGGGTCTGGAGTCCCGCTCCGGCTCCGAAGCCCAGGTCCAAATGGCCACCATCCGGAAGGACATCGAAGAAGCTCGCAAGAAGATCGAACCCGGCTTCCCCTATCTGCACAGTGTCAAGGACGCTGAAAATCCTAAGAACATTCAACTCGCCTTCCGCGGCGATCCGTTCGACCTGAAACAGGAAGTCCCCCGCCACTTCCTCAGCATTCTCAGCGAGAAGGATCCCGCCCCGTTCAGCCAGGGCAGCGGTCGCCTCGAACTCGCCGAAACCATCGGCAAGCAGCCCATCGCCATGCGCGTCTTCGTCAACCGCATCTGGAAGGGCCACTTCGGCACCGGCCTGGTCGAATCGCCCAGCAACTTCGGCCTCACCGGCGAGCGACCCACCAACCCCGAGCTCCTGGAATACCTCGCCGCCAACTTCGTCAAAAATGGGATGTCGACCAAGAAGCTTCACCGCGAGATTATGCTCAGCTCCGTCTACCAGCTCTCCACCGAGAACAACGCGACCGCGCTGGCCAAAGACTCCGGCAACCGCCTCTACTGGCGCGCCGACCGCAAACGGCTCGACGCCGAGCAGGTCCGTGACTCCGTCCTAACCGTCGCCGGAAAGCTCGACCCCGCCCTCGGCGGACCCTCGGTCGAACTCACCCCAGCCGTCACCCGCCGTACCGTCTACGCCAAGGTCAGCCGTTACAAGCTCGACGAGTACTTGGCTCTGTTCGACTTCCCGACGCCAATGATCAGCGCTGAAAAACGCTTCGTCACCACCGTCCCCACGCAGCGCCTGTTCCTCATGAACAGCGATTTCATGCAGCTCCAAGCTGAGGAACTCTC
>JBBRIO010000422.1:0-5032 GCA_038220855.1 Bryobacterales bacterium
TTTTTATTGATTCGGCTACCAGCGTGATCTACACCCCCTTAGACTCTCTTTGCCTACACGACGCTATTCCGTTCTGGTCGTGGGTCTTTTTGTTTTTGGTGGCGACCCAGGCGGAGAGGTCCTGGCCGTTGAAGAGGGGGAGGCGGAGCGAGGGCTGGGTGCTGGTGGGGAAGTCGGGGGGGATGGGGTGGTTGACTTCGCGTTTGGCGAGCCATTGGATGACGCGGGGGAGGATGGTTTGGAAGGCGGCGTCGTTGAGGTTGGCGGGGTCGGGTTGATCCTTCCAGAAGTGGCCGTTGGTGCTGCTGTAGACGCGTCCTTTGCCATATTGGACGGTCCATTCGACGGGCCAGTAGAGCTTGGTTTTATTGTCTAAGGCGTAGGAGAGAATTTCGACGTTTTGGGCGGGGCCGCGAGCGAAGAAGTAGACTTCTAGCTCGGCGGCCATCCATTGGGAGGGGAAGCCGCGATGGATGGGGTGTTCGCCGCGTCGATGGACGAGGGTGTTGAGGCGGGGGCCGTGGCCGGTTTTGTCGCCGTCGCCGGGTTCGTGGAGTTTGAGTTCGCCTGTTTCACTGAGGGAGATGGCGCGGCCGAAGGCGGCGGGTCGCCAGCCGAGGCCGATGATTTGGTTGTAGGCGGGCCAGTTGGGGAAGGCGTTGTTGGCGCCGTGGTAGATGTAGACGCCTCCGCCGCCGGAGACGTAGTTTTCGAAATCGGTTTGGACGGCTTTGGGCCATTGGGGGCCGGGGGTGGAGCCGTTACTGCCGCCGGGGATGTCGTTGCAGGTTTGGATGACGACGTCGTAGTCGGCGAAACGGGGTCTCCAGGTATCCCAGCCGGGGGCGGCAGCGGTGTTGGGGGCGGTGGAGACGGTGACCTGGAATTCGGGATTGGCGGCGAGGAGGCTGCGGAGGCGGGGGGTGTTGCGGGGCCAGTCATGATTACTGTAGCCATCGACGATGAGGACTTTTATGGGTGTCGCGGCGGGGATAAGTGGGGTGGCGGCTAGGGTTGCCAGGAGGATGAGGGCGCGGAGCGGGTTCGTGGCGGGCATCGGGTTAGTTGGAGGGCTGAGCTATGATATCGTAACCGATCCTGTCGCCATCAGTCGTCAAAGATTTTCGCGAGCCGCGGGGTGTTGGCTGCTCCAAGTGGCAATTATTTTCGTTGACGATCGGTTGGACGCGATACGGGGGCTTACTTTGAGGAAATGGTTGCCGCCTCCCGTCGAAGGTTAATCGTGCCGATTTGCTCCTTCCGCTCACAGGTGGAGGAATTCTTTGTGACCGCCGTCAATAGGCCGTTAGCCGTGAGATTGCCGTGGAAGGATAATGATGCGTCGCAATTCTTCTTTCCGGCCTTATATTCATAGAACAGTAAGCCGTCTACTTTTTGCTCCGGAAGTAGTGTTAGATAGAGTTTCGTCTTCGCAAGTTCCCGAGATGGATTCGACTCAAGCATGATGGTAGCCGTTCCAATCCAATAAGTTTGATCCGCAGATCTGGTTATTACGTCGACAACGTAACTGCCAATTGAGTCAACTAGGCGGCCGGTCCAGTGATCATCGCTTGGGGGACCTTTGAGAAGGGACTTGCGGAGCTCGCTAATCCGGTTCACCTCCGCACTTACTCCAGTCTCCGCGTCGCGTCGAATTTCCCGAGGTGGGGAAGGCGGTACGTTAAAGGCCGCCGACGATTGAGGGCCCGCAGAAAACGTTCGGTCAACCCGCCGGAAGCGGACATCGTGCATCCCGGAGGTATTCGGCGCCGAAGCCGCCATTCGATCAGATTCGCTCAGCATTGCGGAATCCGCTCGCCAGCCATCGTCGTAAAGCTGAAGTGAGGCGGTACCAGATCTCTGGCCGAAAGGCTCGACGAGGGCGTCACCAACTGGAGTCATCGTCCAGGAATAGTTAAACTCGACTTTCGCTTGGGTCCCATTGGAAGCAATCCCCGTCACCTCAACGGCACCGAAAGTGGCTATCGTGAATCGATATAATTCAATGAAACTTGGGTTGTACTTCTCGAAAAACGACGCGCCCTGTGGCGTTAGATCGGTGCTGCACCGGCTATAGTTGCCTCCTCCTGTGGACCGGGAGGCGCGACCGCTTGTTGGGGAGTGCGGTTGGCAGTAGGCGCGGGATTACGCCTCTCTGGAGTCCGTTGTAAGTTCACCAAACCTACTTCGGATGTTTGGTCGCCGGGAACTAACAGAATTGTCCAACGGCTCCCGCTCGGGTGGATGAGGTATTTTTACAACTGCCGGTTGCCTGCGAAAAAATTGACCTCTACAGCGTGCGCACCCACCGCCGGGACGATATCCCGAACGGTGAAAGACTCACCCAGACCGGTTTGTGGGAATATCAATGATTTCTCGAAGATCATGCGACCAGCTACTCCGAACCTGAGGAGTGTACCGATAGCGGTGAGGCGATTTTCGGGCGCGGTAATCGTCCGTTGGGTGACTACACCCGTGCAAGGAGCAGCCCCAGAACAGATCGGATTGTTCGCAGCGAAGGTTTCAAGGTGGGCGGTAATCGCTTCGCACGAATCGTCGCCATAGAGACCCGAGGCGAGCAGTAAGAAAAAGCAGGGAACTTTTTGCTGGGTTGGGAAGCGGAATGCAATGCTCATACGAACTAATTTCTCCAGTAATCAAAGCTAGGCGCAAATCGCTCTCGCTCGCGCAGTTAATCGCTTCCGAGGGTTTGTCGGAGGTATCGTTTTTTTCTTACCAAGGCTTATCAGCTACCTCGTCCCTTTTGAGTAGAGACTTTATACTCGAGCCTCGCCTCGAACGGAAAAAGAAAGTGCCGGTCACTTGAGAAGGGAGCAGCCAAAACGAAAAGGGGAAGGGGTTAGAAGGAGTGCACCAAGCAATTGGGATCACGACGCCGAAGGGTGAAATGGGGCCGGTCGCTCTACGAGGTAGATCCTACCGGGCCCTTCGCCAAGGACCAACTCGGCCCCCCAATTTGCGGCATCCAAGGCGGCCGTCAGGTAGACGTGGTTGGCCTTCATCCTCGTACCGTAGTTAGATTTAAAGTGGGACTTGATCAAGTCTTCCGGCTTAAGGTCAGCCCTGGTGCCATGGTACAGGGCATAAGGCAGATCTCGTATCTCGGAAAGGTTCTTGTCTTCCGGGATCATCCTTGGGTAACTCGCAATGTGGACCATCGACCGCCGTTTTAGCTGGTCAGATACTGGCCCATTGATTCAGGTTATGCGAATCGAGGGCGGCAAACAACACAAAACTTCGACGTCGTGGCCCCCCATCTCTCGACTTTTCCGCGTTAGCCTTGACCGTGCAGCATTTGCCATCCTAGTGATGCGAGGATTGCTGTTCCCGTCGCCGCCCCCGACCAACACTCTGGCCTTCGGGTTGCTATCGCGGCGCGCGCTGTGGCAGATAAAGTGACTTGCTTCGATGGCGGGGGACGGTTGGTCGAAGGACTAGTGACGGGCCGGATGGAAGGCGGGGATGATGGCGGCTACCTTGGCGTACTTCAGTATCTGAATCACTTTGTCGATTTCCTGGCGATATCGTTCCATAGTGGCGGCTGATTCGGCGGTGATGAGCAGGGCGACACTGGATCGGTCTCGCGTGGCGATGACCAATTGACAGACTCCGCCGCTCGTTAAAGGGCCGTAGCCGCTGGCTAGTTGGACGCCTGCCGGGTTGAACCATACTCGGGGTGGTGCGCCGGGGCGAAAGCCGACGAACTGTTGGGCGGCGTCGCGGAATTGAGTCTCAATCGTTTGTCGATTCGACGGGATCGTAGCGATGCCTAGTGACATCTTGACGTTGCCCGGGGGACGCATCATGACCCCGTCCTTTTGGATCCTGGCCGCCCAGGCCGGCGGCACATCATATTGCCAACCGAGGGGCTGGCCGAAGGCCGCCTGGGCGAGGAGAAGGAACAACGTCAGTCGCATGGTTAGAACATCACTTTGAGGGCGATTTGCCAGTTGCGGCTGTCGCCGGAGGTGCCGGTGATGCGGCCGAAGGCGGTGTTCGTAGGGGCCGTGTTGGGGGCGTTGAAATTCGTGTGATTCCAGGCGTTATAAGCGTCGGCGCGGAGTTGGGTTTTGAGCCGTTCGCGAAGGGTGAAGTTCTTGATGATGGAAAAGTCCCAACTGTTTTGGCCAGGGCTGCGGATACCGCTGAAGCGGACCGGGAACTGGCGGTAGTTATTGGCCAGTTGCTGGTTGGCGTTGCGATTGAAACCGGCGGCGGTGTTGAAATAGCGGTCGACGTCCCGCTGGCCGGCGGGCAGGGAAATGTTCTTGATGTCGCCGTTAAAGATGGCGTTGCCGAAGCCCATGGGGCCGCCGGATTGCAGGGCAACGATGGCCCCGAGTTGCCAGCCGCCGAGGACGAAATTGACGGGCGCAGGCAGGCCGCCACCGAACTTGCGGCCTTTGCCGACCGGGACTTCCCAGATGCCAGTAGTGGCAACGCGGTGCGTCCGATCGAAGCTGCTGACGGATTCGTACGGGAGGGGATCGGCGGGGTTGAGGAACTCGAGCGCCTCCATAGTTTTGGCCCAGGTGTAGGCGAGTTGGAAGGTGAAGCCCTGGAGGAAGCGGCGTTCGGCGCGGACCTGGAGCGAATGGTACCAGGAGTAGCCGATGGGCAATTCAAGAGAGATATCGCCGAATTGGGGGTAGGGGCGGAGGAGGTTGGCGCGGCTGATGTTGGCACCGAAAATTGGGTTCGTGCCGCGGAAGGGACTGGGGAACTGCTGGGAGAGATAGTCGATGCGGGGTTGATCGCGGGATTGGAGACGGCTCAGGTACTCGTTGGGCGTGGCGTTGATTTGGCGGTCGAGATCGAGACGGGTGCCGCGGTTGGCGACATATCCGGCGTCGAGAAGGAGTTGGCCGGGGAGCACGTGTTGCAGGCCGAGGGACCAGCGTTGGGCGTAGCCTTGGAGATTCGGCCGATAGTAGGTGGACAGTGACTGGCCGAGGTTGGTTTCGAGGCCGCCGGCGGGGCCGCGGGGCGGGAGGAGGCCGGTGGGGAAGGG
>JBBRIO010000423.1:0-5023 GCA_038220855.1 Bryobacterales bacterium
CGCCATGTGGCCCGGCTCCAGCGTCAGCGGCCTCTACTTCGCTCACCCGGAATCGCGCTTCTTCAGCCTCGGTAAGATTGATCGCGATCAGGTCGCCGACTACCACGAACGCAAAGGTCTGAGCATCGCCGAAGTCGAGCGCTGGCTCGGCCCGAACCTGAACTACGATCCAGCGGCGGCCAGCTAAGGCCGCCTACCAGATCTTGCACCGGATCTCGGCCGGCCACACCAGCTTATCCCCGTCCTTGCACCTAAAGGCTCTATAAAACGGTTCGAAGTTCGACAGCGGCCCCACAGCACGCGCCAGCGCGCCACCGGGTGCGGGTCGGTCTTTGCCATCAACCGCTGCGCCTCAATGCGCGTCGAATCTCCGCGCGATTGGGCGTAGCTGATGAAGAACCGCTGCTCCGGCGTAAACCCGTCCATATCCTTCGGCCTGGGCTTACCTTCGAGCGACTTCAAAAACGCCGCATAAGCGATCGATACCCCGCCTAAATCGCCGATCGATTCGCCCAGCAAAAACTGGTCCACGACGCAGGTCGCCCGCGACTCGAACGCCTTGCGGTCCTCGTCCGTCCACCAGTTCTTCAACCGTCCCAACTCGTCAAAGCGCGAACCCTGATCGTCAAATCCGTGGCTGATCTCGTGGCCAATCACGACGCCGATCGCCCCGTAATTCACCGCATCATCGGCCGTCAAGTCGAACATCGGAGAACGCAGAATCCCAGCCGGAAACACAATCTGATTCTGCAAGGGTGAGTAGTAGGCGTTCGAAGTCGGCACGGTCATGCCCCACCGCGTCCGGTCTACCGCCTTTCCCACGCGATCGTATGCTTCGCGCACGCGGAAATTGGCGACCGCGCGCAGATTGGTGAAATGCGAGTCCCGCGAAATGCCCAACATGGAATAGTCGCGCCAGTTGTCGGGATACCCCAGCATCGGGTCGAAGGTCGCCAGCTTGGCCTGCGCCCGCGCTTTGGTCGCAGCCGTCATCCACTCGAGACCCTTGATGTTCGCCTGCAACGCCAGTCGCAAGTTCCCCACCATCTCCTGCATCTTGGCTTTGGCCGCCGGCGGGAACATCTTGGCGACATACAACTTGCCCAACGGATCCGCCCGCCCGGCGTCGGTCGCGTCCGCACACTGCTTCCAGCGGGGATCCTGCTCCTTCCGTCCTTGCAGCCAGGCACTGTAGAACTCGTACGAGGCGTCCGCAAACGGTTTCGAGAGCGCGGGAGCCCATTGCCGCAGCCACGCGGCTTCGGCCAGTAACTTCCAATCGGCGAGCGGCGTCTCCGCCCAAATCCGTTCCAAAGCCTGTTGGTACTTCGGCTGCGAAACGATCACGATCCCGTCATAGGAGCCAATGCGCAGCCTCTCCTTCTGTTTCTGCAAATCGAACGCCGGAGCCAGCTTTTGCGCCTCCGCCCACGTCATCCGGTTGTTGGTCGCCAGCGGGTTCCGCAGCTCCACCCGGCTCATCCGCGGCTCCGCCAGCTTGGTCTCAAGGGCCAATACCGTCTGAGCCCGGGCCGCCGGATCAGGCATCTCCGCCAGCGTGAACAGGGTCGTCAACAGCTTCAAATACTGCTGCCGCGTTTCCATTGACCGCGCGTCCTGCTGCGAGTAATATTCGCGATCGGGCAGCCCCAACGGCACCCGTCCGATCCCCGCCACCGTCAGTCGGGGGTTCTCCGAATCCGCCCGCGGCGTCATGCTGAAGAACAGGCTGCCCGCGGCTTCCGACGCAAACTCCCGCATCAATCCCAGAAAGTCGTCCTTGCTCTTCGTCCCGCCGATCCGATCGAGAAACGGCCGCAGCGGCCGCGAGCCGTTCTTGTTGATCGTCGCCTCGTCCATGCAGGCAGCGTAGAAATTCGAAACCTTGCGCTCCTCCGATCCGGGCTTCAGGTCCGTGCGCGCCGAAACCTCATTCAGAATCGACTGCAGCACCTCCCAATTGCCGTCGGCCGCCGCCCGGCGCTTTCCCCACCTCTCTTTGGACGACGGAATCGGATTCCGCGCGTGCCATCCGCCGATAGCGTATTGATAGAAGTCATCGCACGCCTTGCACGTCGGGTCCAGCGCGTCCTTGTCGATCGTCGAAAGAATCGGGCCGGTGGGCCGTTGCGCCCGCGCCGCCATCGAAAACATCAAGAAAAGAATCGCCTGCCGGAAGGCCCTGCGCCCCATCATAACGGACTTTCCTCGATATTCCCCCTAAATCAGTGCTACCATTCGGAGCTTATGCGTTTTCCGACCTCGTCCGTCGCCCTGCTCTTTGCCGCCCTCGCCTTTGCCCAGGCCCCCGCCATCACCGAGGTCGAAGTCAATCAAGTCCTCGGCAAGCAACTCAACGGTGCTCTGGACTTCGTCGCCGGTAAAGATACCGTCGTTCGCGCCTTTTTGGCCACTGCGGCTTCCGTCGACCCGGCCAATACCAAGCTCGTCATCACCCGCGACGGCGCCGTCGTGGCCGAACTGGCGCCGAAGACCTACGCGGCACCGGTTTCCATCGTCGAGTTCCTCTGCCCGACCCGCGCCGCCTGCGGTAGTTGGCAGGCAGGCTCTTACAGCTTCACCGCCACCGTTAACGGGGTATCCCTTTCCACCGCGGCCGGCTCGATCGTCTTCAGCGAAAGACAGCCCATGCGGATCCTGGTTCGTCCGGTTAAAGCCAACTATAAAGGCACCATCGAGTCCGTCACCGGAGACCGTTGGCGCCGCGCCGTCGAGTACGTTCGCCATGTCTATCCGGTGTCGGCCGACAAAATCTCCTGGGTCATTCAAGATGAGCTGGATGCTTCCGGCCCCAACTTCGACCTGGAAGTCGAGACTGGCCAGCGAGCGCTATACGACTTGTTGAACGGCCTAATGCCGCAGCATTGCGCCGCCGATAAAAAGGCGGATGGCTGCTACGATCTCATCGTCGGATTCATTCAGAGCCGGCCGAGCGGGTATCCCAACGGCAAGTTGCAAGGCTACACATATGGACCTCCAGTGAGTATCTCCGTCGCCAGCGATGAAGATATGGAGGCCACCGTCGCTCATGAGATCGCTCACATCTATGGCGTTGGAGATACCTATAAAGACGGCTCGATTCGCTGCTCGGTCAATCCGGCGCCGGACGGCATAACCGGTAAAGACTGGGACGTACGCGAGAAAACCATCGCGTGCAGTGCCGGTCGAACAGGATTCACGGAAGGGTCCGCAACGCTGATCCCCCTCGCCGCTCGCGCGTACGAAGTTGGCGGGCGAGGCGATCTGGGGGTGAAAGCCTGCTTCATGGGAAGCGGTGCCAAGCAGGCCGATAACTGGATCACCCCGGATACCTATAAGCGGCTTTTCAATGAACTGGCCCCGGCCGCCGCAACTCCCAAACCGAGTTCTGTCACCCAAAGGCAAGCCGGGACAACCCAGCGGCTGGTCCATTTCTCTGGCTCCATCAACGCCGCTGGCATTGTCCGAAAGCTGCCTTGGTACACCCTCGATAGCGCCGAACCAGCGCCCGATTCGACGGGCAATGTCGCACTGCGGGCTGTTGACGCAAATGGCGTCGTTCTCGCCTCCCATGTGCTTACGCCCCAGTTCATCGTCCTCTCTAATCCTCCGCGCATCATCGAATGGGCCCCTTTCGATGGGGTCATCCGCTTCGTCCCGCAAACCGCGAAATTCCAGATCGTCAGCAACGGTGCCGTGAAGTTCGAAATCGCCGTCAATACCAAGGATCCGGCCGTCAGCGCCCTCACCCCCACCATTCCCGGCGCCACCCTGCAGGGCACCCAAACCATCCAATGGCTCGCCACCGCCAACGGCCCCGAGCCGTTGCACTACCTCGTCGAATATAACCCCAATCCCCTTACCGCTCCCCTCGATTGGATGGTCCTCGACGCCGACCTCGATTCGGCCATTCTCGTCGACAACTTCGATACCCTCCCCGGCGGCACCCAAGCCAAACTCCGCGTCACCGCCACCGACGGCGTCCGCTCCTCCTCGGTCGAAAGCAACGCCTTTCGCGTTCCCTTTAAAGCGCCCGAAGTGTTCATCGACGACGTGCCCGCCACTCTTGCTTTCGGCACCGAACTCGAACTCAGCGCCGAAGCCTTTGACCTCCAGGACGACGCGGTTCCCGATAGCCGCCTCCTTTGGCGCTCCAGCCTTTCTGGCGTCCTCGGCTCCGGCGCGTTCATCGTCGCCCGCGGGCTGGCCGCCGGTCGCCACGTCATCACCCTTTCGGCCTCGAACTCGGTCGGACTCAGCGCCGTCGCGACGGTCACCGTCACGGTCCTCCCCGCTCCGTCCACCCTCACCATCGCCACCGCCTGCCCCCTGCCCGGGGCGACCATCGGCACGCTCTATTCGCAGTTCCTGGCCGCCACCGGGGGCAATGGCAATCTGACTTACTCCCTCAACTCTGGCGGGCTTCCCGCCGGGCTCACCCTCCGCACGGTGAACGGAGCCGGGCTCATCGCCGGTGCGCCCCTCACTACCGGAATCTCCACCTTCACGCTCCAGGTTTCCGATTCGAGCCCCACCGCGCAAACGGCCTTCAAATCCTGCTCCCTCAATGTCAGCGCCGCCCCCGCGCCTGTCCTTCCCTTCTCCCCCGGGGCACCCGCCACCCTCCGCATCGTCCAGGGAGATAACCAAGCTGGAAGCCCCGGCCAGATGCTGCCGCTCGCCTTCGTCGCCCACGTCCAGGACGCCGCCGGCAACTCCGTCATCGGCCAGAACGCCGTTTGGGAGATCGTCACCCCGGGTTCCATCAACCTCTCGAATGTCGTCGCCGTCTCCGACCCCACCGGCCGCGTATCCGCCCTCGGCACCCTGGGCAGCCTCCTCGGCCCGAACCAACTCCGCGTCCGCGTCGGCACCTTCACCGAGACCTTCACGTTCACGGCCAACCAAGCCGGCAACCAGTTGGTCAAGATCAGCGGCGACGCCCAAGCCGCCTCCGTCGGCCGGCCCTTTCCCGCTTCGCTCGTCGTCGAAGTCCGCGACGAACGAAACGCTCCCGCTGCCG
>JBBRIO010000424.1:0-5022 GCA_038220855.1 Bryobacterales bacterium
ACGCTTTCGGCACCCTGAATAACCGGGTCAACAATATTCCGGGCACCATCAACCGGACCCCCAACGGCAGCCAGTGGTTCAGCCTCACCCCGGGAACCACCGCCGCCCAGGTTGTCCCTGCCGCCGGACAAACTGGTTCGCTCGGCCGAAACACCGAGCGAGCGCCGAACTTCGCCGACGTCAACATCTCCCTGCAAAGGAACTTCCGCCTCACCGAGCGCTTCACTGCCCAGTTCCGCGCCGAAGCATTTAACGCCCTCAACCGCGCGAACTACGACGTGCCGATCAACAACCTCGGCAACGCCTTGTTCGGTCGCATCCTCACGGCCGGTGAAGCGCGGCAGTTCCAGCTTATGCTGAAGGTTGTGTTTTAACAATGCCCGTCAATCGCAGTATCCCGCGTGGGGCCGCCACGGACTGGCGCACCAGATCCCGGCAATTCCGCGCCAAGGGCAGTGAGGACAACGACCCTCTGCTCGGCCTGATCAACCTCTTCGATGCGAGCATGGTGCTGGTTGTTGCCATGCTGCTGTCTTTGATATCGAAAGGCAATGTCGCCGACATGGCGGCCCGCCTTTCGCAACAGGATGTCACGATCGTCACGAACCCCGGTAAACCCGATATGGAAATGGTTATCAAACGGGGCAACAAGATCGAAAAACTCAAATCCACCGGCGAGAAGGGCGCCGGCGCCGGCAAGAGACTCGGAACCGCGTTCCGGCTCGAAAACGGCGAGGTCGTCTACGTTCCCGAAGGAGATCAAAAATAATGCACACAAAACTAATCACCACCACACTGATCCTACTCACGACCGCCTGTCTTCAGGCTCATTGGCCGTGGCTCGAGCCCGGCACATCCGCTGAACCTGCCCGCGCCTATTTCGGCGTGTTTCCTGCTGATCGCATGGGGGGAGCGCAAGTGAACGCCATGAAGTCCGCGCGCTTCTGGAGCGTCGATGGCACCGGCGCTTTCCAATCGGTGACCCCGCAAGGCGAGACCAACGCTCTCAATCTCGGGATGCATGAAGGCGTGATCATGAGCTATCCCTTCGGGGTTTATGGCGCCCACGGCCCCGCTTCGCTGATCGTCTTTTCGGCGAAAGCCTTCCGCGGCGGCTTGGCCACGCAAAGCCCTGAGGTGCTCCCTCTCGATATCCTCCCGACGGCGAACGCCCCTCTGCAACGGGGCAAGCCTGCCGCCTTCCGGCTCCTTCGCAACGGCAAGCCCCTCGCCGGGACCACCGTGTTTGCCTACACCGCCACCCAGGGCGAAGCCCACTCCGCCTCTCTGAAGGCTGCAAAAGCGGCCGGTCACGATCATGCCCACGACGCCAAGAAAGAGGGTAACGGCGAGCTTCCTTCCGACGCCCTGAAGGCCACGACCAACGCCAAAGGCGAGTTTTCGTTCACGGTTCCTTCCGCCGGCTCCTACCAGCTCCACGTCACAGTGCGAGAGGCGACTCCGGGGACCCATGAAGGCAAGGCGTACGAGACGGTTACTTTTGTCACGACTCTTCGCGTAGACGTTCGGTAGACTCGCGAGAGCGGCGGCGCCCCGTTTCGCGCCAGCAGCCAGTGTTGTCGCAGAAAACACCGCTCAGGTTCCCTTGCCCTGGAAATGACGAAAGTCATTCTCGGCAAGGCGAACCTGAGCGGGTATCGTTGCCTGGCAAGTCCATCGCTCGCACGTCGGAGCCATCCGCCCGCCGCGTGCCAAAAGACACCCTGAAACAGAAAAACCTCCGAACACAACCCCATCCACCACCGAAAACAAAATCGCGTTCGCACCCATCCCCAGCGCTAGCGTCAACACCGCCGCGCTCGCATACAGCGGACTCTTCAGAAGCCCTCGCCCGGTCAGCCGCAAGTCCATTCCGAAGCGGTCCACCCAATTCAGCCACACCGATTCCCGCGCGTCTTCCTGGTGCCGCATCACCCCGCCAAACTCCCGCCGCGCCAGCCGCAGAGCCTCACCAGGTGCCATCCCACTCCGCTCCAAATCCGCCGCCCGTTCCCCAATATGGCTCTCCATCTCGGCGGCCATCTCCCGCTCAAACCGTCCCCGGCCCATCGCTTTCCGCCCTAAACTAACCAGTTGCCGCCACATCACGCTTTCGCCGTCCCTAGTGCCGAACTCATCGCCGCCACCACCCGCCCCCACTCCTCCATTTCACTTTTCAATCGCTTCTTCCCCAGCGTCGTCAACGAGTAGAACTTCGCCTGCCGGTTGTTCTCCGACACCCCCCACTCCCCCGCCATCAATCCCTGATGCTCCAACCGGTACAGCGCCGGATAAAGCCTCCCCCATTCAATCGCAAACGCCTCCCCCGATATCTATCGAATCCGCAGCAACACCGCATATCCATGCTGATGCCCAAAAGAAACAGCCTTCAAAATCAACAAATCCAAGGTCCCTGGCAAGATCGGTGTCGACATATGCTCTCCTAGTCTCCCCAGGAGGAAGCTCACACGGACTCTCCTAGGCTGTCAAGGAGAGTCAGCGATCTTTTTTCGCAACAGTCCGAAACCCTTTTGCCCAGCTAAGGTGGGCTCCTATTCCTCGAGACGCAGGAAACCAAGAAAGCAGTACCACCGTCACTACGGGATGGGCTTGTTGGCACGCCGGCAATTCCTGACTGCTCAGTGCGCCGGGCCAGTCCTTTACCGCAATTGCCGTCTTCGGCGAATTTGCTTGCCGGTAGCGTCCGAAGTAAAATCACGACATGGCCTTTGACGATTACAAGCTCGTAATCTACCGGAACCAGCCCGACGGCTGGGTCGCGGAGATTCCTGCAATTCCTGGCTGCCACGCTCTGATGCCAACTGCCGAAGCGGCGGTCAGTGAACTCGCCAACGTCTTCCGTTTGATCGAGGAAGAGTACCGCGCGGGCGGCCATCCTCTGCCGCGCGACACCACCGAAATCGTGCATGCCTAGCGCACGGGCGTCTGAACTGAGGCGAATTGCAGCCAAACTCGGGTTCGAGCGCGCACGACAGACCGGAAGCCACGAAGGGTGGCGGCACAAAGACGGCAGAGCAACCACCATCCCGATACACGATGGCGGTAAGATCGGCCCGCCATTGATTCATCGAATACTTGAGCAACTTGGCGTCGATCTCGAGACCTTCGAACGCCTTCGAGAGCTGGTACCGCTCTGCCGGTCCGCCGCTAGACTACTGTCAACCTGAGGATTGAAATTAACCGTCAGGCTCTTCAGGCCTAGGCATCGAACAGGCGGAGAAGATCAAGAAGAGCAGTCCCAAAACCGGCAAGCTCCGCGGACGCGCGGCGACTATTCCGGAAATCTGACTGCCCGAGCTGCCTACCTTATCGGAACGGCTCCAAACCGAAGAGCCGAGGTTGCCAAAATTCCGCCAGCTCTCAATTTGCACCTCAGCCGTATTTTCAGATAACCAACCGCGCACTGAAACGAAAGATCCGGCCATCGTTCAGCGTATTGGTGATCTGGCCAAAGTTCGGGGCTAATAAGCTGCGACCCGGTTCGGGGTTGCAGATCGCGCCTGGAGCATTAGAGCAACTCCTGACATAATCGAGGGACTCTGGATTTTTGGCGGCAAATCGATATGGCGCGACCATACTCAAGCATTGTGGATATGCCCTTGGTTAAGTCAAGAAGTGCTCTAATCACAATCTTGCGTAAGTCCCCAGTGGTCAACGTCGGGACCTTATAGGGTTGCTTGCCGTCGGGAGAGTTGGAACAACTCAGAGCGTCCTTAACATTGGGAGATGTCCGCGCCGATGCCGGAGCGGCGAATACAACCAGGATCAGGAAAAAAGCGGGCATGATTAGCCCCGAACCCCATCAACCCCGAATGCACGTGTCAAGTGGCACCACGCCCACGCCCCAGGCAAGAGGCACCAGGCAAGAGGCACCCCTAGTTTCCGCAGGAAGTTCATGATACAGTCTCGTCGGGTTTGGAACCTCGTCAGAGGCCCCCGTCCATGCCGATTTCAGTGAAAAGAGGTCATCAATGCGTTTCTTAACTTTCCTCACGCTAGCCGTTTCCGCGGCCGGCGTCCTACTCGCGCAATCTTTTTTCGGATCCATTGTGGGCTCCGTGAGTGACGGCACCCGCGCGTCAGTACCGTCCGCCGGCATTACACTCGTCAACACCGGCACGTCGGATCGCCGCACTGCGCAAACGGATGGTTCGGGCAACTACCAGTTCATCAACCTGACGCCGGGACAGTATCGCGTCGAAGTGGAGAAGATCGGCTTCCGCCGTTTCATTCGCGACAACATTGCGGTGGAAGTCCAAAGCATGGTCCGCATCGACGTGGCGATGCAGGTCGGCGATGTGACGCAGACGCTGGAAGTCACCGCACAAACGCCCCTAATGGAGACGGAGAACGCCTCGCTTGGTCATGTGGTGGAGGCACGCAAAGTGCTGGAAATGCCGCTGAACGGGCGCAACGTGTTCGCCCTCGTGGCATTGGTCCCCGGCGTTGTTCCGGGCGGCCAATCCGGCGGCACCCCCACTGGAACAAACCCGTTTGCCTGGGGCAATTTTCAGATTGGCGGCGGACAGGCCAACCAGAGCGCCTCCTTCATCGACGGCGCCCCTGTCAATGCCGGCTACGTGAATCTCACCGCGCTAGTGCCTACGCAGGACGCCGTTCAGGAATTCAAAGTGCAGACCAACAGCCTCGGCCCGGAGTTCGGCCGCTTCGCCGGCGGCGTCATCAACATGACTACCAAGTCCGGCACCAACAGCTTCCACGGCGCCGCTTATGAATACTTCCGCAACCGGGCGTTGAACGCCAACACGTTCTTCAACAATCGCGCCGGCGTGCAACGGCCGGCCTTCTCGCAAAATCAATATGGAGTGAATCTGGGCGGCCCCGTCCGGAAAGACAAAACCTTCTTCTTCGGCTCCTATGAGGGCTTCAATCTGCGCCAAGGCCAATCGTACGTCTTCTCCGTGCCGACGGATCCGATGCGCGGCGGCGACTTCTCAAACTTCCGCAACGGTGCCGGAGCGGTCATTCCCGTCTATGATC
>JBBRIO010000425.1:0-5009 GCA_038220855.1 Bryobacterales bacterium
TGAACGTGGGCAGGGGCCAGAGCGGCGTTAATGCGGGAGGAGAGGTTGAGTTCGACGGCCAAGTGGTGAAGAGCGGTCACGGCCCCAACGCTGACCGAGGCTGCCCCGCGTCGGACTCCCCGAGCACGGTGCGCCCTGTCCCTCCGCTCGGCGACGGGCATCCGCATTCTGCGCGAAGCCCGCTGCTACCCACCTGGGTGGCCGAGCAGGTGAGCACATTGGCTTCGAATCCCGGATAGCTTCGGCGGTCGACGCCGTTGGTTGTGTTACGGGCCGGTGCCAGACCACATCAGCCTTGGTCGTAGGGAGCGAAGTACACCTCGCTGTCATGGTAAACCAGACCAAGGCGAACTCGATCGAGCCAGCCGATTCTGCCGGCTGCGTTCTTATCGATCATCGGATCGGCAATAACGTTAGGCCGTCGTATTTGTAACGACGCCGAGAGCGCTCAGTACCAGCTCGTACCCGAAGGCTTCAAAAATGCGCTTCCGGACGGAGGTGGAAGGCTCCTCAACACAGCAGAAGTCTGTGCAGGTTCGAGTTGATTGGCGCGGGGGGTGTTTCCTTGTGCTCGGCGGTTGGCCGCCTAATGGTATAGCGGCGAGATGACGTCAAGCTGACTTCCCGCCGCCACCTTTCTGGTCGTCCATTTGCGGCCCGTAACCCCTCGCAACCATTCCTGCCTTCCCAAAAGTTAACCTTTCCCCCAGGATCGCGTGTGTTGGAAGTCTTTGGCCACCAGATTGCTTGGTAATGATTGCCGGAGCAGTATTTTTGTAGTTTTAACTGCATATTGCCAACCACAGGAGAACGGCGAACAGGAAGGCAACCGGCAACCGCAGATCCAGGAAGGTTTCGAGCAAGCGATAAGATACAAGGTGTAACAGGGTTTTTGCCGTTTCCCTTGTTCACGGTCTTGGTGGTGGCGTTAATTCGTCAAACAAGAACTTCCCGCAAGGGCCGACATCATTATTAAATTCTTCGTGAGAGAAACCTTCCTGGCTGCAGTCAGTTTTCGACGGGCCATCCCGTCAAATCTCAAATCTCCAACTGCTCCTAAGAACGGGCACCGGCGAAGTGACAGTTAGCCAGGGACCGCCGTTGACGGTTCACCGTAGCCGTCTCGAAAGATTGAGACCTAATACTTCAGCGATCTATGCGCCATACACTCCCGTTTTGTACGAGAGCGAAGGACCGTCGGCAAGACGACGCTTTTGCCGCCACCGGAATAGTGATACCGGCCGCCATGGCCGCCAGGCTTACTTCTGCCAGTTTCTCGCCGTGAGGTACCAAGCGGGGGGCGTCGTGAGCCACCCACTCTCCCGCGTAGGGCGCAATCGGCGATTCTTTGGCAAGCCACCGCAACTCTTCGTGCCTTCCGTTGACAGGCTCGGCGGACTCCCAAATCAGCGGTACCGGATTCTCGGCAATGGTTAACGCCACACGCTAATGCTCAGCAAGCCTGAGCGGTTCCAGGGGGCGCAAAACCTCGTATTCATAAACGGCTCAGAGCTGCCGAGACATACGATCATTGTAGCGGGATGGCTTGGCGAGGTGTAAAGATGGAAAGCGAGACGGTGCATCTGTAAATCAGAGATTGGCTGGGGCATACTCTTGCTCGGTTTCCTTAGGGATATGAGACGGGGGAGGGGTGGCATTCCAACGCCTTCGCACCTCGAACTGGGGGAAGAGGTCTTGCTGTAAGCCCAGGCCGTAGTCCTGTCGTAAAGCCCCTCTAATCCCATACCCACCGCATTGATGCACGCATCGAGCGGCGAAAGGCTACCTCATTCTGCGCGAAGGTCCCCGAACGGCCTCCGAATTGCTGCGGATGAGGCATGGCAACCAAATCGGCAAAAAAGGGCCTCTACGCGAATATCGCGGCTAAGAAGAAACGAATCTCCAAAGGTTCCGGCGAGAAGATGAAAGAGCCGGGAAGCCCAGGGGCACCGGAAGACGGTGCGTTCGAGAAAGCAGCGAAAACGGCGAAAAGGAAGGCCTAATTACACGTATATGGGCCAGGTGCCGCCACCCAATTTGCGGAATCGTAAAAACGCCAGTATTCGGACGGCGGAGATCCTCGATAACCGCACCAAGGACGACGCGACGGCCGCGAAGCGTCATTCCTAGCTCACTCTCGGCGGCCTCAAAGTCGGCCGAATCGACGAGACGAATAACGACCCTAGCGAGCGGAGTCTAGGCGAGGCCCGCTCTGCAGATTGATGGCGGCCCGAAGTTGGCCCCGACTCGCGGAGAGGCTTTCGTCCGAGATGGGTGCCACTCGCGGGAGATTGGTGATCGAAATGCTGGATGTAATGGCATGACACTCAAGCGGATCTCTGAACAGACGATTGTGATTCTGGGGGCGAGCAGCGGGATCGGGCTGGCCACTGCGAGGGAGGCGGCCAAGCGAGGGGCTCGGCTCATTCTTTTTGCTCGGAGTGAAGAAGCGCTAGGAAGCCTCAAGACAGAGATGGAGGGCTCTGGCACCCAGGTGCTGACTGTAGTCGGCGACGTCTGCATTCTGGAAGACGTCGAGCGGGCGGCGAGGGAAGGACTAGAACGCTTCGGCACCATCGACACCTGGATCAACAATGCCGGGGTCTCGATCTTTGGCGAGCTGATGGACATACCTCTCGAAGATCACAGAAAGCTCTTTGAAACGAATTACTGGGGAATTGTGCATGGATCTCAGGTCGGCGTGAAATGCCTGAAAGAGAACGGCGGCGCGCTGATCAATCTTGGGAGCGGACTTTCCGACCGGGCAATCCCCTTGCAGGGTGCGTACTCGGCCTCGAAGGCGGCGGTGAAGGGCTACACGGATGCTTTGCGGATGGAACTTGAGAAAGAGAAGGCGCCGATCTCGGTGACACTGATTCAGCCCTCTTCGATGAACACCAACTTTCCCCTGCACGCGAAGAATTACATGGCGAAAGAGCCCCGGCTGCCGGCACCGGTCTATGCGCCCCAGTTAGTGGCGGATGCGATCTTGGAGTGCGCCGCCAAACCCACGCGACAGGTGCTGGTAGGGGAGGGCGCGTGGGCCGTTTCGACAATGGGCCGCATGGCACCAGCCCTCACGGATTGGTGGATGGAACGTAACCTGTTTAGCCAACAAAAGCGGGCCGAGCCCGCCCGCCACAAGCGCGACAATCTCGCCGAACCCACCGAGGACCTGCGCGAGGAAGGCGACCATCCCGGGCCGGTTTTCCGCACTACGGCAACGGGACGCCCGGCCCCCCTACCGCTCTTGTTGGCGGGACTGGCGGTGGGTGCCGGCGTGGGATTGGCGTTTCTCTTTCGTCCGCAGCGCCACACTTAAACGTCAGCGTTTTTGAGGAATTTATGTCACCTACACTTGCGAACCCTTATAACAAACGGAACAACGTTGGCCCGCTTGAGCGCGCCGCCAGCATTTTGGCGGCGGGATTTCTAACGCAACGGTGCATGAAAACTAAGGGGATGGTGGGCGTAGCCCTGGCCCTGGGCGCGGGCGAATTGATGCGCCGGGGAGTGACGGGACATTGTTATGCGAGAGACTATGCGCGGGACTGGGCCATGCGTGAGGCGCCGACCGCCAGCCAACCCGTAATTGCGTACAAAGCGGGCGAAATTATTGAAGACGTGGTGACGGTGCGTCGGAACACGGAGGATCTCTATTCTTTCTGGCGAAAGCTTAGCAATCTACCGCAGTTCATGGTCCGCGTGGAAGCGGTGAAAGAGATCGACGGGGTGAGGTCGCATTGGATGGTGAGAGGTCCGGCCGGCTACCGGCTGGAATGGGATGCCGAGGTGTTTCGGGACGAGCCGAATGAGTTGATTGCATGGCGGACGGTGGGGAACGCCGACATCGTCAGCGTCGGATGCGTGACCTTTAAGCCCGTGGCGGGGAACCGGGGGACGGAGGTTCGGGTTAAACTTCAGTACAATCCGCCGGGCGGCAAGGCGGTTTCGACTCTGGCCAGGCTATTGGGAAACGCTCCGGCGTTTGAAGTGCGCCGCGATTTGATGCAGTTCCGTCAATTGATGGAATGTGGCGAAGTGATCTCGACCGACGGCCAGACGTCAGGTCGCGAGGTGAAAGCCTGATGCAAGCGGTTTGTTGGAATGGGAAACAGGATATTCGTGTGGAGCGGGTGCCGGATCCGACAATCCTGGCGGGACGGGACGCCATCATAAAAGTGACGCGGACGGCCATCTGCGGGTCGGATTTGCACCTTTATAACGGCCTGATTCCGACAATGCAGAGCGGCGACATCCTGGGCCACGAATTTATGGGAGAGATCGTGGAGTTGGGCGCGGACGTGAAGAATCTTCGCATCGGCCAGCGCGTGGTGATTCCGTTCACGATTTGTTGCGGAGGGTGTTTCTACTGCAACAAGGAGCTGTGGTCCTTCTGCGACAACAGCAATCCAAACGGGGCGTTGACGGAGAAGTTGTATGGCTTTGCAGGCGCGGGACTTTACGGTTACACGCACCTGATGGGCGGGTTTGCGGGTGGTCAGGCAGAGTATGTACGCGTTCCGTTTGCCGATACGTGCGCCTTCGCTGTCGAATCTGATTTAGAGGATGAAGAAGTGCTGTTTCTCTCGGATATTTTTCCGACGGGCTACATGGCCGCCGAACATTGCAACATTCAGCCGGGAGATGTCGTGGCGGTGTGGGGATGCGGGCCGGTGGGCTTGTTTGCGATTCGAAGCGCATACCTCCTCGGCGCGGAGCGCGTGATAGCGATCGACGGTATCGCCGATCGGCTGGAGATGGCGGAGAGTTTTGGCGGGGCCGAAACGATCGACTACATGAAAGAGGATGTGCTGCAGCAACTTAGCCTTAGAACCGGGGGACGCGGACCCGATGCTTGCATCGATGCGGTGGGCATGGAGGCGCATGGCATGGGATTCGAAGGGATTTATGACAGGACGAAGCAGGCGCTGATGCTGGAAACGGATCGGCCGAACGTTTTACGTCAGGCGATTCAGGCTTGCCGGAAAGGCGGCACGCTCTCGATA
>JBBRIO010000426.1:0-5000 GCA_038220855.1 Bryobacterales bacterium
TGATGCCGTCCACCACGCGATGCGTCGGGAAGTCTTTGAAAATCCCTTCTAAGATTAGCTCGCTCACTAGTACCGTACTTTACCCGAAAACTCTCGCCACGCCGTGAACGGCCCCGCGCCCTCGTCCCGCAGCGCCCTCACCATCGGCGTCCGCCGCTGATCGGCCGGCTTGGCCAACTCCCCATAAAAATTCGCATCATCGAAACCTGCCGCTGCCGCGTCTGACTGAGTAGCGGCATAAAAAATGCGATCGATCCTCGACCACAAAATCGCTCCCCAACACATCGGACAAGGCTCACAACTGGCGTGGATCTCGCAGCCGCTCAGCTCATGCGTACCCACCGCCGTGGCCGCCGCTCGAATCGCTTCAACCTCGGCATGGGCCGTCGGATCCTGGTTCGCCGTCACCCGATTCACCCCTTCTCCCACGATCTTGCCGTCCTTTACAATCACCGCGCCAAACGGGCCGCCACCCACCCGCACGTTCTGTTCGGCCAACGCAATCGCCCGCCGTAGGTATTCTTTATCCACGAAATCAGGTTATCTTGTTTGAAAGGGAGTTCTCCTATGATGGCGCCAACGGCTAGCGATCTCTCGGTCGCCCTGCGCAGCCGCCTCCACCAACTCGAAGCCCACCTCGGCACGATCCTGCGCGGCAAGGCGGAAGTCGTTCGCTTCAGTCTCGTCGGCCTTCTCTCGCGCGGCCATCTGTTGATTGAAGACGTTCCCGGTGTCGGCAAAACGACCCTGGCTAACGCCCTTGCCCGCGCCGTAGATAGCCGTTTTCAGCGCATTCAGTTCACCGCCGACATGCTCCCCGGAGACGTCCTGGGCGTCACCGTTTTCAACGCCCGAACGCAGGAGTTCGAGTTCAAGCCCGGCGCTATCTTTACGAACTTCCTCCTCGCCGACGAGATCAACCGCGCCACCCCGAAAACCCAATCGGCCCTGCTTGAAGCTATGAATGAGCAGCAGATCTCCATCGACGGCCGCAGCTATCCGCTCGCCCGCCCTTTCATGGTGATCGCTACGCAAAACCCAATTGAGCACCACGGCACCTACCCGCTTCCAGAGTCGCAACTGGACCGCTTCCTCATGCGGATTCGCATCGGCTACCCGGACGCCGCCAGTGAGCGCGAGATCGTTCGCCGCAATAGCCCCGGTCAAACCCCGCCGGCTTCGGCGTACCTGAGCCAAGCCGAAATTCTCGAGCTCCAGCAAGCGGTCGAAAATATCATCGTCGACGACTCCCTGGTCGACTACCTCCTCTTGATCGTCGAGCAAACCCGCTCTCACAGCTCGCTCTCCCTCGGGGTCAGCCCCCGCGGGGCGCAGGCGCTCTACCGCGCCGCCCAGGCCCTCGCGCTGCTCGAAGGCCGGGCGTTTGTCACCCCCGACGACATCAAGCGCCTCGCCGTCCCGGTCTTCGCCCACCGCGTCGCGCTGCACTCCCGCGCCTCGACTTCGCAGCGCTCCTCCGCCGCGGCCGAACGGCTCATCGCGGAAATTCTCACGGCAACCGCCGTTCCGCTCTAGCCTTCTCGTCCAAATAGTTAGGCCATTGGGTCCGCGCTAAACAAGCTCCCGCCCCCACCAGCCCCAGCCAGGCAAACCAATCCCCGTAACGCGTATAAGGGGTCTGGTCCCCCCTCCAACCGAAAGCCAACGATCCCGCCATCGCTTGAAAACCAGGGAAGCTCTGTCGCACCGCCCCCGCTGGATCGACGCTCGCGGTAATCCCGTTGTTGGTCACCCGCAGCACCCAACGCCGATTTTCCGCCGCCCTCATTCGAACCAGGCTTAAGTGCTGCTCCCGCGCCGCCGTCTCAAAAAAGTACCCGTCGTTCGATAAATTCACGAATACCTCCGCTCCCGCCCGCGCAAACTCCCGCACGTGATGCGGCACAGCGCTTTCGTAGCAGATAAAGGCCCCGACACCTCGCCCGTCCGCCGCAAACGTCGTCAGCCGTGTCCCAGGCGTATAGGCGCCCACCTCTCCGCTCACTTGATTCACCCACGAGAACAGCTCCGGCACGTACTCCCCGAACGGCACCAAAAACATCTTCGCGTATCGATCCCCCGCCTCGCCGTTCCGCCTCACGTACTGGGCCGTGTTCAACACCTGACCGGTCGCCGTCCGCGATATAGCGCCCAACAGCATCGGTGCTTGCAACGCCGCCACTATCTCCCGCGCCCGGCCCTGTAAGTCCGGATCACGGTCGTAAAATATCGGCGACGGAGTCTCCGGCCACAGCACCATCGCCGGCCGCGTCCGTTCCCCGGCCGCCAAAGTCAATGCCGACATTAGCTGCTTCTGCTCCAGATACAACTCCGCCGTCCAATCCCGGACCACCGGAAGATTCGGCTGCACCGCCACCGCCGTCGCCGTCGGCTTCAAACCTTCCGGCAACTTCGGCAGGAATACCGGCAGCAGCGCGAACACCACCC
The DNA here is from genome assembly GCA_038220855.1 of Bryobacterales bacterium. Lineage (GTDB taxonomy): Bacteria > Acidobacteriota > Terriglobia > Bryobacterales > Bryobacteraceae. The sequence goes on from JBBRIO010000426.1 coordinate 2,449, forward strand.
AGGCCGTATACGTTCGAGGCCGGCGCAGCAAGAGCAGCGCTACGCAGATCCCCATCAGCGCAAAGACAAACGAAATCCCATACACCCCGGTGTAAGGGGCCAGCCGCATCGCGATCGGTTGCTCAATTCCCGCGTTCCCCAGCATCAGCCATCCAAATAGCGTCAACGGTTCCTGCGTCCGCTCCAGGCCAGCCCACAGCAACGCCATCGCCGGCGGGCCATACCAATGGCGCACAAGCACCCCACCCAGCAAACTAAACACCCCGTAATGGATCGCCTTCAGCACGCAGAACAGGGCAAACGCTCCCCATCCGCCCCACCAACCCATGCCCCCATGGACTTCCAAAACGGAAGCGATCCAGTTACAGGTGATGGCCCAAAAGACGACTCCCATCACCCAGCCCAACAGGAATCGCCGCCAGGGGACAAACTCCCGGCTCAACGCGATCGTCAGAGGCGTTAACGCCACCGGAGCCAGCCACCACGCATCGAAACGCGGAAAGGCCAGGGCCAGCAAAACGCCGCTAATCGCCGCCAGCAGCAGATGCATGTTCTTCCACCACATCGGCCATGTAGGAACTCCGCACAAACGGCCCGCTAAACACCATTTGGAACCCTCGGGCCATCCCGTAGTCTCGGTAGGCATCGAACTTGGCCGGCGTCACGTATTCGGCCACCGCCATGTTGCGGCGCGTCGGTTGCAAGTACTGGCCAATCGTGGCGACATGCACGTCCGAGCCCCGCAGATCCCGCAGCAACTCTTCCACCTCTTCGACCCGCTCTCCCAGCCCCACCATCAATCCCGACTTCGTCAGCGTCTCCGGCTGATACTTCCGCGCAAATGCCAAAACATCCAGCGACTGCCGATAGTCTGCCTGCGGCCGCACCTTTCCGTAGAGCCGTTTCACGGTTTCCATGTTGTGGTTGTAGACGTCCGGCCCGGCATCCAACACCCGCGCCACCGCGTCCATATCGCCGCAGAAATCCGGCGTTAGCACTTCCACCTTTGCCGTCGGCACCGCCCGCCGCACCGCCCGCACCGTCGCCGCCCAATGCGTTGACCCGCCGTCCGGTAGCTCGTCCCGGTTCACGCTCGTGATCACGACGTAACGCAGCCGCATCTCCGCCGCCATCTCCGCCACGTGCTCCGGCTCTTCGGCGTCCAGCATAAACTCCCGCTTCGCCGGCGAACCCTTCGGCACCGAACAGAACGCACAGCCCCGCGTGCACAGGTTCCCCAGAATCATGAACGTCGCCGCGCCCCGATGAAAGCACTCGTGAATATTCGGACATTTCGCGGATTCGCAAACCGTGTGCAGCCGCTTCTGCCGAAGCTCTCGCTTCAGCAGATGGACGGATTCAAAATGGGTCTCCGGTTTCCGCAGCCATTCCGGCAACCGGGGGCGCGGCGCGATCTGAATTAAATCACTCACTACTTAATCTTCTTCGACATGGCACCCTTCATGCCAATCTCCTCAAGACGGGTCCGCGTCCGCGCCATCTCTTCAGCGGTCGCAAACGGGCCAACGACCACGCGAAAGATTTCTGGCTTATCGCTCGGACCTTCCATCACCATCGCCGAGAAGCTCTTTTTCCGTAACGAATCCACCATGATCGTGGCGCCTTTCATATCAATCGCGGCCACCTGCAAGTAGGAACCGGGCACCGGCTTGCTCACCCCACCAGCCGCAGCTTTTACGGGAGGAGGCGGCGGCACTTCTTTCGGCTTCGGAACTTCTTTCTTCTCTTCTTTCTTTTTCGCCTCGGCCTTTTTCTCTTCCGGCTTCACGGGTGCTGGCTTCGGCGGCTCCACTTTAACAGGCTCCGCCTTCGGCGGCTCCACTTTGCTGGGCTCCTGTTTCTTCGGCTCCGGCCGCGGCGATTCCACCACTTTCGGCTCGCTCATCTGCTGGCCCTGTGCATCCACTTCTTTCGGGCGAACCCCCGCCATATCAGCCGGCTTGCGCGCCGCCGCGAGATTCACCGCCTCATTGCTGGGATTGTTCCTCCCCACGATATAGCCCATCGTGAAAAACACCCCCAGTAAAACTACCAGGATAAAAAACACGCTCAGCAACTGTTTGTTGCCGAGCACCAGTTCAAATTCGCCTTCTTCGTTACGGGCCATATCTCTCCTGAAATGTACTCCCTATTTTGACAAAGAATAGAGACGAGCAGGAATCATTCTAGTCCACTTTTGTTTTGCATTGCACGTCCCGCGATTCCGAGCAACCACCATGTCGCCCCCACCAGCGGCAAAACCAAGCCGGCATTGGCTCCCATGCGCCAACACATCACCGGCATTCCGACGCTCGCCGCCCACCCCACCCACCGCGGCCATACCCCATATGAGGCAACGGCCAGCGCCACCCAACACGCCGCCATCCCCCCCCAACCCCCGGGCGGGGCCCGGGGGGGGGGGGGGGGGGGGGCCGGGGGGGGGGGGGCGGGGGGGGGGGGGGCGGCGCCCGCCGCGCGCCCCACGGCGGGGGCGGGGGGGGGGGTGAGGAAACACCGGGAGCAAAGAGCACGAAAGCAAACACACCCCCCCG
>JBBRIO010000427.1:0-4997 GCA_038220855.1 Bryobacterales bacterium
GTTCCGGCCTTTGATCTCCATCGTCAGCGGCTTATCCAACGGATACGCCGAACCAACCGTCATTTTGATCATCTCGGCCGTCCGCTCGCCTATCAGCAGATTGTATTTGCGCTTCAAATACTGCATGATCGCGTCGTCCATCTCGTTACCCGCCACCCGCACCGAACGCGAGTAGACGATGCCAGACAGCGAAATCACCGCCACGTCCGTAGTCCCGCCGCCAATATCGACCACCATGTTTCCCGACGGCTCCGTAATCGGCAAACCCGCGCCAATCGCCGCCACCATCGCCTGTTCCACCAGAAAAACTTCGCTTGCCTTGGCCCGATAAGCGCTATCAATCACCGCCCGCTTTTCCACCTGCGTGATCTCGCTCGGAACCCCAATCACAATCCGCGGATGCACCAGCATCTTCCGCCCATGCGCCTTCTGAATAAAATAATTCAGCATCCGCTCGGTCACCTTGAAATCGGCGATCACGCCGTCTTTCATGGGCCGGATGGCGACAATATTGCCCGGCGTCCGGCCAAGCATCTCTTTGGCTTCCTTGCCGACGGCCTCCACTTCGCCATTCGTTTTGTTAATGGCGACTATCGATGGTTCATTGACAACAATACCCTTACTCTTGGCAAACACCAGGGTGTTGGCGGTGCCAAGGTCAATTGCAAGGTCGGAGGAGAAAAGGCTAAATAGGGAACGCAGGTTCATGACGGCAGTAGCCTCAGGGTAGCATACGGAGCCTTTTCTTTTCAGTAAATTACAGAGGCACAGACAGCGCTAACCGCTTCATCCGGCCAAACACAAAGGTCAACGCCGCACGGTGACGCCCGACGTCCTCCACCCCGGCCGAACGAAGATACGTCGTGATCTCTTCCGCCGCCGGCACCATCTCCGGAAACCGACGTCGCATCGCCGCCAAAAAATCACCCTGCCTACCCCAGTCCCCCGCCCCCAACGCGACATCGATCCACATCGCCGCCTGGCCCAAACTCTGGCACCGTCCCACGTTCGCCGCCGCCCCCGGTTCGCTCTCCATCTGCGCCAACGCCGCCCCCAACGCCGCATGCCACGGCGCCTTCCACGCGACGCCCCGCCGCTCCATCTCCTCCCGAATCAGGATATGTTGCACCGCATCCAGCGCATGCACACTCAAACACGCCGTATCGCCTCCCGCATACGCCGGGGCCGGATACCGCTGTGCCTTCAACCATATATGCCCGAACTCGTGCGCAATCACCGCCTCCTCCGCCGCCCCCGTCCCCGCATGTTGCGGATTCACCAGCACAAAGCTCACCCGCCCCTTCGGCCCCAAATAATTCACCGTCATCGCCTGGGCCCCGCGATATTGCGAAACGAACCCCGGCTGGTCGGTGTAATTGGCCAGCGCCTCCCGCTCCGGAGTATCCGCCGGCAGCGCCAACGCCACCGTCTGCGCGTTCGCCGGCAACCGCAGCAGCACCACCGCAATCTTCCCCGTCTTCTCAATCGCTTCTCGCCATGTCGCCAGGGAGGGAGAAAGAGAAACCGTCGCCAAGAGGAAAAGTGCCCAGGACATCCTGTCTTTATTACACTACAGACTTGATCTCCCGACGCACACTGCTCGCCTCCACCCTGGCCGTCTCCGCCTGCCGAAAAGAAAGGGCTAAAGGTTTCGAAGGCTACGCCTTTGTCGCCAATCAGGAAGGCCAGGCCATCGCCGCCGTCGACCTCACCGCCTTCGTCGTCGCCAAACACATCCGCATCGACGGACAACCAAAGTCCGTCCTCGCCCACCCCACCCGCGAAGCCATCTACGCCCTTGGCACCGGCAACGGGGCCCTCTACGAGATCGACCCCGCCAAGCTAGCCTTCCGCCGAAAGGTAACCCTTGCCAGCGATCTCGTTGACCTCCAACTTGCCGACAACGGCGAACTCTGGGCCCTCGCCCGCTCCCCCCGCAAGTTGATGCTCCTCGACCCCGACACCCTCAAAGTCACCAGTCAGGTTCCCCTCCCCGCCGAACCCGTCGCCCTCGCCCTCGCCCAACGCGAACCCTGGGCCCTCGTCCTCTACGCCGACGCCCCACCCACCCTCATCGACCGCCGCCAGCCCCGCATCGTCGCGACCGTTGACCTGCCCCACCGGGCCACCATCGCCCGCTTCCAAGGCAACGGCAAAGCGATCCTCTTCGGGGCCAGCCAAGCCCGCATGCTCTCGATCTACGAACTTCCCAGCCGCCAACTCTTAACCCACCTCCCACTCGCCCTGGAACCCGAACGCTTCTGCTTCAAACCCGATGGCGGTCAACTCTTCATCACCGGCAAAGGGCTCGATGCCGTCGTCGTCGTCTACCCCTATCGCGGCGAAGTCGCCGAAACCGTCCTCGCCGGCCACGAACCCGGCGAAATGGCCGCCGCCTCCACCCCCGACGTCGACTACCTCTTTGTCGCCAGCCCCTCCCGCAACGACGTCAGCGTGCTCGACATCGTCACCCACAAAACCGTCGCCGTCGTCTCCGTCGGAAAGGATCCTTCATTCCTCACCATCACCCCCGACAACCAGTACGCCCTCGTCCTGAACCAAGCCAGCGGCGACATGGCCGTTCTCAGAATCAAATCCATCACCCCCAATCGAAACAAAACCGCACCGCTCTTCACTATGATTCCAGTAGGGTCAAAACCGGTTCAAGCCGTCGTGCGGGCCGTCTAGCCGAAATTCCGCGTTAAGGACCAGGGAGACATCATGAAAGCGATCGCGTTGCTGGTAGTTTCCATCGGTTGGCTCTGCGCCCAAACCGGCTATGTCGGCTCCTTCCAAAGCGTCGAAATGCAAGTGCAGCTCCAGGCCGGCACGAACGGCAGCTACACCGGAACCATCGAAATCCAAGGCCAAAAGCTCCCCCTAACCGCCCGCGAACGCGGCACCGAACTCGTCGGCGCATTCGCCACCGGAGGCAAATCGTTTCCCTTCACCGCCACCCTCGCCGGCCCGAAACTGCAACTGGTCAGCGAAGGCCACGCCTACGTCCTCACCCGCGCCGGCGGAGCTTACCGCGCCGCCAATGGTATCTCTCTCTCCCTACCCAGCGGCTGGACCTCCACCGAAACCGATGACGCCGTCCGCCTCCTGCCCCCCACCGCTTCGGCCGACGAAGGCTACTTCGCCACCTCCAAAGAAGGCTATGAGGTCGCCGACGAACCCGCCTTCGTCCGCCAAATGAGCCAAGGCTTCACCCAAAGCGGTGGCCTCATCCGCAAGGGCGGCGAACGCGAATCCTTCCCCACCGGCACCGCCTACCACTGGGAGGTCTCCGACCCCAAAACCGGCCAATTGGGCGCCTTTTCCCTGTTCATCGTACCCGCCAAAACCCGCGCCCACGTCGTCCTCGCCGTCGGACCAGCCGAAAAAGTAAGGACCCATAAGCCCACCCTCGCTCAGGTCGCCCAAAGCATCCGCTTCCAAGCCCCGCCCGTCGCCCCCTCCGCCACCAACACCCCCTGGGACCAAAAACTCCGCGGCAAAATCATCCGCCAATTCAACGCCAGCCAAGGCATGTCCAGCGAAAAGAAACATTCGCTCGCCGCCGACGGCATCTACTCCTACTGGAGCTCGAGCATGGTCAGCGTCGACGTCCCCGGCGCTAGCGCCGGCAGCATCGGCAAGGACGCGCAAAAAGGCCGCTGGCGAATCGTCGAAAACGGCAGCCGCGCCTTCCTCGAAGTCACCTACAACTCCGGCCAAACCCGCACCTTCACCCTAACCAAAGACGCAACCAACTGGTACCTGAACGGAGAAAAAGCTTTCGCGGTGGAGCCGTAAGGAAAGCCCCCTTCATCGTTCTCCTCCTCGCCGGCTCCCTCCTCGCCCAACGGGATCTCAAGCTCGAAGGAGCCCAAAAACTCGCCCTCTTCGTCGGCAACGGCGCCTGCCCCGAGGCGCCCGGTGTTTGTTTCGATGACTTTATGTCCGGCCCCACTCTTCCGGCACAGAAGCCCCCGAAACTCCCCCTCACCGCCGAGATCCTCCCTACTTTTGCCGCCTGAGCGTTTACTGGGTGCCTTCCCGGCTTTCTATTCCTTTAAAAAAAAGGGCCAATCTCCAGGGCGCTCACGGAGCGCTCCTGTCCATCTCTTCTAAGCAAGTTCAATTTGAGTCGGTAGCCGGATCCGCCTGCGGCCAGAAGAATACGACCGTCCCTCTGGCCAGTCTCGGCCTTGCCCAGCAGTCCTCTAACGCCCAGGGCGTTCGTCAACCTGAAAACCACCGGCGAAGAAGGCAAAGTCCAGAACTTCAACTTCGTAGACCCCGACACCCAGGTCAGACAAAATCCAAATGGCTTACCCATCCTCGTCGCCTTGCTTCGCGCCCCGCAACTCCTCCGCGCCATGGCCGAGATTTTCAATCAAGCGCGATAGCCGTACGCGTTGATCCATGCCGGTGCCACCATACCCTGACTGATATTCACGGAGACCGGCACTCATGGCGAGGTCCTGTCGATCTCCTCCCGGCAAGTTCAGTTTGAGTAGGTCGCCGGATCCGCCCGCAGCCACAAAATATCACCGTCCCCCTGGCCAATCTCGGCCCCGCCCAGCGAACCACCAACATCCAGGTCAGACAAAATCCCGATGGCCTACCCATCCTCGTCGCCTTGCCTCGCGCCCCGCAACTCCTCCGCGCCATGGCCGAGATTTCAATCAAGCGCGACAGCCGTAGCGAAGTTTGGTATCCTGATCGTTCATGCGGATCTTGCTCGACAGCCAGCATCGTCACCATTCCCATACGGCGGATGGGCGGGCTGTCCTGTAGCTTTCAGACTGATCTGATCAAGCTTCGATGACTTTCTAACCAGCCCGCCGCACCAACGGCGGGCTTTTTCTATATGGACCTAGACTTCAAAAAATCCGACGGCCTCGTCACTGCCGTTATCCAACACTACGAGACCAAACGCGTCCTCATGGTCGGCTATATGAACGAAGAATCGTTTCGCCTGACCATCGAAAAGGGCTACGCCGTCTTCT
>JBBRIO010000428.1:0-4966 GCA_038220855.1 Bryobacterales bacterium
GGGGGCGTCGCTGACGCCAAAGTCCCAGAAAACAAAGGTATGACCGACACCAAAGAGGACCCCGTTTTGCTCACCCTCCGCGAAAAAGTGCTCCCGGAAGGCAAAACGGTGAAGCCGTTCAGCGGTCTGCTCTATTTCGGCTTCGACGGCAAACAAAAAGCAAAGGACTTGGAGTTGTTCTACCGCGGACCCGCGGGAAAGTTCGCCGTACGGTTTAAAAACTAATGCATATTTCGGAACTCGATACCCCCGCTCTCATCATTGACCTCGACATCATGGATCGCAATCTCCGACGAATGTCGGAGTACGCCGCCAACCACGGCCTCCGGCTCCGGCCACATACCAAGACACATAAGATCCCCGCCCTCGGCCGACGCCAATTGGAGCTGGGCGCGGCCGGTCTTACGGTGGCCAAGGTCAGCGAAGCCGAAGTAATGCTCGCTTCCGGAGTCGAGGACCTCCTCATCGCCTACCCCTTATTTGGAGCAAAGAAGTGGCCGCGAGTGGCTGAAGTAGCAAAGAAGACCCGCTTGACGGTCTCCATCGATAGTTATGACGTAGCCGAGCCCCTTATTCCTACCGGTGTAGAATTTCTAGTCGAAATGGATGTCGGCCTCGGCCGCGTTGGCGTCCGACCCGAAGAGGTTATCCCGCTAGCCAAACGACTAGGTAAGCAGGTCCGAGGCTTGGCCTTCTATCCCGGACATCTCAAAGCGAAAGATCCCGCCGGAATACTACAAGTGTCGAAATTAGTTGGTCAAGTCACCCGCGAAGCGACCGCGGCTGGCTTAGACCTTCAACTCGTCAGTGGCGGATCGACCCCCACGATGTGGCACTCTCACGAAATCGATGGGATGAACGAGATGCGCCCCGGAACCTACATCTTCAATGACCGCAATACCATCGCCAGTGGGGCATGTGGTCCGGAAGACTGCGCCGCGAACATTCTTTGCACGGTAGTTTCTACGAGCGTAGAAGATCAAATGATCCTGGATGGGGGCTCCAAGACCTTTACCAGCGACCAGACAGCAGCAGGCGGTTATGGGGAAATCGTGGGGGCTCCGGAATCGTCCTTCTTCAAGATGAACGAAGAGCATGGGTACGTGAAGCGGAACGGAGCGAAATTTAAGGTGGGAGATCGAGTCCGGGTTCTGATGAACCACGTGTGCGTTACGGTGAATATGGAGGAGCGGATTTACGGGGTTCGCGGCGAGGAAGTGGTGGAAACGTGGGAGGTTGCGGGGCGGGGCAAGCTGTTGTAGCAGCAAGACCCACCCCGGCTAGAATTTACATCTTTACGGTGTCGATATGGACGGCACCGTCCATCATCTTGCCGGTAATGGTGACCTTGTGGCCGAGATGTTCAGCAACGGCGTCGCCGTTGTGGATCGGAACAACCTTGCCGTCTTCGGTTACGAACACGGCGGCAGAGCCACCCTTGACACAGGCCTTCGCGCAAGCCTGGGATTTCTCCGAAGCATCAGCGTGTTTCGCGCCACACTTGGCGTCGGAAACTGTGCCCTTCCAAGTTTCGGCAAAGGCAGCCACCGAACAGAGAGCCATACACAGAGTAAACTTTTTCATTGAAATATAATCCTCCCTGGATTGTGGGACCCGGTTTTAGTGCCGATGTACCCAGATTGAGCATACTGCAAATGAAGAGCCCAAGCAAGAGCCCTTACATCCTCTATACGCCAGAACGGAGCAATCGGATTGAACCGTTCGAAGTAGAGATGTCGATAGTCGGCCCACCGTTGCCTATTTTTCCTTCGATGCGCCGTTTCGTAGTCGTGGCACCCTCGCCGGTCAGCGGAAATTCGTTCGTGATCGAGTTGTTCGACGTCGCCGCCGCGACGCGGGCGTTCGTCGCCGGCGGCAGGCGAACCGTCACCCCGCCATTCGAGGTGCTTACCCGAAGATCGCTCAGCAGCCGATTCTTCACCGTCAACTCGATACCCCCATTTGTCGTCGTAAACCGTTGTGTCTTATCGGCCGGCGTCTCGGCCAAAGTCGCGACAATCGAGCCGTTCGAGGTCGCCGCATCCAACGACCCAAAGGCCTCATCGACGCTGATCCGACCGTTCGAGGTCCGCGCCACGACCGGGCCGCTCACCGTCCGAATTTCGATCGATCCATTCGACGTCGACACGTCCAGGCTACCTTTGTGCTGACCAATCCGTATCGCGCCATTCGACGTCTGAATCTTCGCCGGCCCTTCCATTCCGTCCACCCGAGTCGAACCGTTCGATGACGTAATCCGTTCCAGTTGGACCCGGCGCGGGACCCGAATCACGTAGCGAGCGCCCGTGTTCCCGCGCCGAGCCATCGGAGGGATAGTCTTGACGGTTACCGAATCGGCGGTCACCGCGCGGCCATCGATATGAATCTCCTTCAGTTGCTCTTTCGTATTGGCAAACTTGGTCCCACGGATCTCGACGGTCTCCTGATCCCAGGCCGTAATCTCCACCGAGCCATTGTAGTTCTCAACCACCAAACGTCCGCCCGACCGCAGAGGGAAGTTCATCTGGAACTCCTCCTGTTCGCGGGGGCCGGAGGCCATATCTTCAATGTCGCAACCAGCCAGGAAGAGAGCAAAGGGGGCAAGCAAGAACAAGCGCATGCGAACAAATACGCAGCACAACCCAAAAAGTTCCCGGCCTTATGACGTGGCAACGCGGGCGAGCGTTTCGGCCGTCCAACTCGGCTGGTCGGCAACTTCAAGATTGCGAACTTTCTCGTAGGCCTTGCGCACGGTGACGCTATCCAGGCGCCGCCCCGCGCCGTCGATCAGGCCGGCCAGGGTCACTTTTCGCATGCCCAACTGCGCCGTTACTTCCGGCAGATCGGTTGCGTTTAGGATACCGGGCACAAAGTTAGAAAAAGCATGACCGTAGTTCTCCGTCTCTGCAACACTGTGGAAGCTAACCAGGCCGCCGGTCAGGTAGAGGCGGGTGATCTGAGGAGTGAGCGCCGCCGCAAACTGCGCCACCACCGTCATACGCCCTTGCGCGGCGACTACAATAGACCGCGAACCGAGTACCGGATGCTGTTTCAGCCCACGAACCAACGCCAGCACATCGCTTACCCTCTGCCCCAGCAGAGGCTTCCCCAAGATCATTGAGGCCCAGGCATACTCCTCCTCCTCGTTATGGCGTCGAGTATAGCGGGGATTGCCCGGTCCGATTTCCGCCTGCAGGTCGCCCAATCCCCGGAGGTCGGGCACACAGACGGCGAATCCTTGCCGAGCCAGCGTCTGGCAGAGTTCGTCCTCGTGCCATGCCGTATTCCTTCCGCCGGCTTCGAGCAGCAGCACTAGCGGCCGGCTGTCCCGATTCGGACGGGGTGAGAATACCCAGGCAGGAACATACACGGCTGGCGCCGACTGGATTTCAACGGCTTCAATCGTCACGCCACGGCCAGGCAGTGTCTTCAGGACCTGAAGCGGCCCATAGGAGGTTCGCTCCAGTTGCAGCAATCGTTCGAGCGACTCTTGACGCGGCCGAAAGGGGCGCTTCAGTTGCATCGAAAAAGGCGTCTGCGATTGCAAAGATTTGATCACGTTGCCCGAATCGGTGCATTGCAGCGCCTCGGCCGTCTCCAACTTGGTAGGCGGCTCCTCGGTCACCGGGCGAGCGTCGGACTTCATCCAGCGCAAGAACCAGTTGTAGATCTGCAACCGGCTGTCGTACTCCAGCGAATGCGGCAGCGCCGTACCGCCCCATGCCAGATGATCAGCCTTGCCTAAAATGCTATATATCTTTTTGAGCTGCTGGAACTCTTCCCAACCACTGGTTAAATAGTGAGGGCTGTAAGTACCGAAGAAGTCTTTGTCGCTGACGCTGATCAGCAGCGGCTTAGGCGCAAACGGGTAAAGCGTATCCCAGCGATCGAAGCCCAACGGGCCTGCCCCGATCAAGTTCTGTTCAGCGTCATCCGTCGAACCTGGCGCCTCGAAATTGGCGCAGGCGAAGTTCTCGGTGTTCGCACTCGCCAGCGCCGCGCAAGAGAGCCGGTCATCCACCGCCAGTAAAAACATCGAGATCGTACCGCCTCCCGATTGCCCGGTCGTCGCCACGTTGCGCCGGTCCACGTAAGGCAGCGATAGCAGGTAGTCGAGCGAACGAACCGCATCCCACGTCTGCAGCCGAGAGGCGGTGTCGCCGGTCAGCAGCATCTGGCGCCCGGGCGTCGAATGTTCGTCATCCGCGCTCCCTAGCCGGCTGACTTTTCCCGAAGAATCAGGATAATACACCCGCTCACCCTGGCCCTGCGGGTCAAAGCCGAGTACGACAAACCCAAGTTGGACCAAGCCTTGCGCACAGCGCTGATACGTTGTGTAGGCTTTGCCCAGCGGGCTATGGCCCATCTGGAGCAAGACGGCGGGAAATGGCCCTCGGCCTCGACTCGGCACGTACAGATTGGCGGTGACCGGCAGCCCCGGGCGAGCATCGTAGATCACTTTTTCGATGCGATAGGAACCCCGTTGAATCGTTCCAACGGTCCGGCTATTCAGCGGCGTTCGCTCCGGCTGGCCGCCGATTAATGACCAAAACGATTGCCGGGCCCAACGCTTTCGTTCCGCAACCAATTCCGGCGTCGCCAGCTTTTCAATCTCCGCCCGGCGACGGGTATAAGCTGCTTGGGCGAGGCCCTTCAAATAGTCGGGGAGACAGCGCGAATAGTTGCGATAAGCAACGCCAGGATAGACGCGGCTCTCCTGCGCGGGAAGAGCAGCGGCGGTCGATAGGGCGAGCCAAGTCCGGCGGTTCATGATAAGCAGAGTAAAAAAGACGGTAACACAAGCAGCGGGCTTCGGCCAGAGCCACGCGCGGATGCTCTTTGCGAAGCCACCGCCGGAGCGTGTCCGTTGGGCGCGAGGTTCCCCAATTAGGATATAGGATGGTTCCTCACCCCATGAGCGAGATTCGACTCTTAGGCTTAAACGATATTCCCGCTGCCATGCGCC
>JBBRIO010000429.1:0-4964 GCA_038220855.1 Bryobacterales bacterium
GGGATATTGCAAATCGAGTTCGGCCGACCGTCGCAGCCAACGTTCGGCCGGGGTCCATTGGTTGAGCCGCGTGAGCGCTTTGCCGGCCAGGTAGGCATTCCGCGCCCGCACTGGGTTCCGCGTCGCCGCTTCTACCGCTAAATCGAAGGCGCGGCGATTCTGGTCCTGCTTCATCAGTAACTCAGCCAGATTGGCGTACGCCCAGTCGTAGTCCGGATGCGCTTGGCTCACCAGCGCAATCGACTGTAAGTGCGCCTTCACCGCCTCGTCCACTTTGCCGACGCCTTCCAGCGCCAAGCCCAGGTTATCCCAGGCGCGGTAATGCGCTGGGTCCGCCTTCACCATGGCCAAAAATTGCTCCACCGCTTGCGGATGCCGGCCGTTCGCATAGTAAATGCGGCCTAGGGCATAGCGCGCATCTGCCAAGCCGGGTTCACGATCGAGTAAGTGCTCGAACAGTGCCATGGCCTCGGGGTCGCGCGAGAGTAAGTAGAGTAAGTTGCCTTTGAGTAGCAACGCCGTGGTGCGCTTCGGCTCCAGACTCAGGCAATGGTCCACCGCCCGTAAGGCGTCTGGCAGTTGCTGCAGGGCTAAGAGACGTTGGGCTTCGGGTAAGTCCGTGGCGCAACCAGCCCCCAAAAGAGAAATGGCCCCAGCGACGATCGCCAGGGCCATTTTCCATTGCATCGCCTTAGAACTCGATGCGGGCCGATACCTGGATGGAACGGGGCCCTTGCTGTTGCCCGGTGAAGCGTCCAAAGAGCGGGCTGTTGACGTCGGTATTTAAGCCGCCACGGCCGGCGCGGTTGAAGACGTTGAACGCGTCGCCGCGGATCTGAAACTTCGCCTGCTCGGCGAACCGAAAATCCTTGGAGATGCCGATATCGTCATTCCGTACGGCCAGGTTCCGGACGTTGGGCAACACCCGCGGCGCCGTACCGAGCCGGGTGACGATGGCATTCGGCGTGGCCGGTAGCCGGCCAAAGGCCGCCGGATTCAGGTATGGCGTACCGCGGACGGTATCGAGGCCACCGGCGTCGATGACGGTGGGTACGTTGTTCAGCCAGTCCGGCCGGATGTTCCCGCTAAACAGCTGGTTATTGTAGCCGGAAATGCCCACGGAGATCGGATCGCCCGAGCGGAACTGGTGGATACCGGTCATCGTCCAGCCGCCGAGCATTTTGTCGACTACGCCACGCATGTTGATCAGTTTCCCTTGTCCAAACGGTAACGCATAAATCCAGGTCACCTTCAGCACTTGGGGGAAGTTATAGTCCACCACCGACCTCTCGAGTCGGCGGTTATAAACGTCCTGCGCGCCAATGCCGTCGAGCGGGCTTGACGTATCGGAGATGCCTTTGGAGAAAGTGTAAGCGACCAGCATCGAAAGGTCTTTGCTCATCCGCCGGTTCAGCATCACCTGTAGCGAGTCGTAAGCCGAACGGCCGAAATTCGGGAGAAACTGCCCGACGCCCGTATATTGCGGGAAGCGGCGTAAGGACTGGGCAAAAGATCCCGTAAACGCCGGGAAGGGCAACGCGCCGAGTTGCGGATTCGTACGCAACGGCTGAATGAGACTATCGCCGAAGCGCAGCGCGTCCACCGGCAGTTGGTTGAGCGCATCGAGTCCACCAGAGGTCAGGCGTTGGCCGCGATTGGCGATGTAACTGGTCTCGAGCACCGTTTCCTTCGGCAACTGGAACTGGAGCCCGAGGTTGAAGTTCTGCACGATGCCCAAACGGTTGGCGTCCGGGGAAATGTAGGTGAAGCCGTTGCCGATACCGGCCGCCTGTCCCTTGTTGGGCAACACGCCGTTGAAATTCGGGAAAGGATCGCGGAGAAACAGCACCGGGTCCTGGGCGAATTGCAAAGGAGTGTTGTTGGCATTCACCGCAATCGCGCCGTTGTAGCCAAACGTGGAGGGCGCCGAGAAATTGTTCACCGGGGCGATATTATTTACGCCATAGCCGCCGCGCATCACGATTTTCGGCGTAAAGGCATAGGCGAAACCAAGCCGGGGAGCAATCTGGAAGAAGTTCGTATTCTGGAAGCTCTTGCGCTTCAAGTCATCGGCGAACACGAGAGCCCCGAGACGTCCGCCGGCGGCTTCGTTGGGCTTGCCGGGGTCAATATTGGTCATGCGGCCGGCCCATTCCTGGAACGCGCCGACAATCTCCCAACGCAACCCAAGGTTCAAGGTCAGCTTCGAGGTAACCTTCCAGTCGTCGGCGAAGTAGAACGCGGGATAGTTCAGGCGATAGCCCGGATTGGCCAAATTAATACCACGCGAAGCATTGTCCACCGCTCCCAGTAGGAAGCTGGCGAAGGAATGGCCGGTCTGCGTGGCGAAGCCCGGCAACTGGGTTTGGGTCGGCTGGAAGTTGAAGGTACCCGTGCCGCTCTTGCCGCGGTTGTTCTGATAGTAAGCGCGGTATTCGAAGCCCGTCTTGAAGCTGTGCTTGCCGCGAATGATGGTGATGTCGTTCTGCAGAATCCAGGAGCCGTTGTAACTGAGTCCGCGCGATTCCGAGCCCAGCCGACCGCCTGCTCCAATGCCACCGCCCAGGATCGGCTGCCCGCCAAATGTCAGCGCCGGGAACGTCGTCGGTGCCGTATTCTTCAAGCCAATCTTCGAAGCCCAATCTTGGTCCACAAACACCGACTCGTTGATGTTGCCGAACCGGTTGTAGCCAATGGCGAAGCGGTTCTGAATGGTCGGCGAGATGGTCCAGTTTTCGCTGAAGCGGGCCAAGTGGCCCGGGGTTTGTTGAAGTTGGAAGACGTTGGTGGGCGAACCGGGAGGGCCCTCCCAACGGCCGCCCGGCGAATTATTCCGCACGCGGTCGTTGTGATTGTACGAGATGGACATGCTGTGCTTGGCGTTGAAGACGTGGTCGCCCTTGGCGGTGTACATCTTTTCGTCGAAGACGGGGCAGCACGCGCCGAGCGATACCATGTTGTTCAACAGGTTGCCATTGATCGGATCCGTGATCGGGGCCAGGCGCAGGACGTTGGCCGAAACCGGGTCCCAGCGCCCTGGCGGCACGATGTTGCCGGGAAAGGGGTCGCGCACGGTTTGGCCGTTTGCGGTGCGGGTGGTGGCCGGGTCAAAGATTTGGCCAAACTGAACCGTGCGGCCTAAGGCATCCGTGCCCACGGCGGTTCCGGAACGCGCATCGTTGGTGCCCGTCGGGTTCAATAAGCGGGCGAAGTTGCCCTGCTTAAAGTCAGTAGTGGGCAGCGTGATGAAACCACCGGCCGAATAGTCGCGCACCCGCGTCGTTTCATAAGTGAAGTGGAAGAAGGTCCTGTTCTTGCCGTTGTAGAGTTTCGGAATCACTACCGGGCCGCCGATGGAGCCGCCATAGTTCGACAGCTTAAAGGGATTGCGCGGCCGGGCGATCGCATTGAAGTTAAAGCTATTGGCTCGCAGCACATCGTTCTGCCCGTAGTAGTAGGCGGTGCCATGCAAAGAGTTGGTGCCCGTCTTCAAAGCGAAATTCGCCACCGCCGTTTGGCCGCCTCCGTATTGGGCGCCCATGGTGCCGGTTTGCAGTTTGAACTCGCTCACCGCTTCGGCCGAAGGCGACATTTCGTTATTCGACCCGCCCTGCAGGTCGAACCGGCCCAGCGCCATGCCGTCAATCAGGATCTCGTGCGAGTAGGGCTGCCCGCCGTTGATCGAGCCGCGGAACTCGCCGCCCACCG
This sequence comes from Bryobacterales bacterium, assembly GCA_038220855.1. Taxonomy (GTDB): domain Bacteria; phylum Acidobacteriota; class Terriglobia; order Bryobacterales; family Bryobacteraceae. The sequence continues at coordinate 3,709 of JBBRIO010000429.1, forward strand.
TTCCCGGCAAACTGCGGAAGATGAACGACTGAATCTGCCGGCGGCCATCGGCCACTGCTACCGGCCAAGTGTCGAACTCTTTCTCCGACACATACCGGCCAATCTCCGCGGTACCGGTCTCAATCAGCGGCGGCTCGGCCGAAACCGACACGCTGTCACTCACTTGGCCCACTTCCATTTTGAAGTCCACGGTGAGCGTCTGCGCCACGCGCAGCGCCACATTGTCCACCGCTGCCGACCGGAAGCCCGTCTTCGTAACGGTCAGCCGATACAAGCCCGGCTGGAGATAGGGAATGCGAAAGACGCCGGAATCGGTACTGACGGCCCGGGTTTCCACCTTGGTTTGCACTTCCAACGCGGTCACGGTGACGCCAGGAATGGCCGCCCCGGTCGAGTCGGTGACGATGCCGTTCAGTTCGCTGCGTTCGCCCTGTGCGAACAATCCTACGGCTAAAACAATGAAAGCAAAAATGTTTCGCATTGAAATGCCCCTTTCATAGATGGAATTAAGATATCACAACTCGATGAACGAAAAAGGCAGATCGCACCTAACGAAGGTAAAACTTCCCGGGCGGTGCTGAGGAATTCGCCGAACGAGAGCCCCGGTACTTCTCGAATGGCGGTCGCAGTACTGAAACCGCCGTTGTACTATCGGGCAATCACGACGCCGATGCTAAGTTCCTTGCATGACAAAAGCGATTGTATTCACCTTGATAGTGATCAGCCTGGCGGGCACGGCATTCGGCCGAGTTGACCTGGACGTTCCGGAAATCGACGCGTCCATGGGTGGGTCGGCCTTGGCGTTGATCTCCGGCGGACTCCTGGTGCTGCGCAGCCGTCGCGCCAAAAAGTAGTTCTTAAATGCGCCGAATCCAGCGCCCGTGGCTTTGAAGGTAATCGGTCATCCGGTGGTCCTCATGCCGGCGGCGACGCCTTGCACGGTCAACCGCAGGAGATGGCGCAGGTACTCACTATCGCTCTCCAGTGAATCCGCCGGCATTTTCCGGCGTCGCTTGAGCAACTCGATCTGAATCAGATTCAATGGGTCAATATACGGGTTGCGTACTTCAATCGACCCCTGGAACCATGGCGTTTGCGACAGTAACTCCGTGCCGCCGGTAATCTGCAGGATCGCCTGCCGCGTCCGGTCGCGTTCGCCGGCGATCATAGTCCAGAAGCGCTCGCGGATCGCGGGCTCGGCGGTCAACTCCGAGTAACAATGGGCGATAAACATGTCCGCCTTCGCCAGTGCTAAG
>JBBRIO010000430.1:0-4962 GCA_038220855.1 Bryobacterales bacterium
TATGGCTCAATTTCGAAGGAAGCCCACGAAACCATCGCTATCGCGATGAACCGGATCAAGGGCCGCTCAAACACCGGCGAGGGTGGCGAAGACGAGACCCGCTTTGCGATGATGCCCAACGGCGACTCCAAGCGCTCGGCCATCAAACAGGTTGCCAGCGGCCGCTTCGGCGTCACCGCCAACTACCTCGTCAACGCCGACGAATTGCAGATCAAAATCTCGCAGGGAGCCAAACCCGGCGAAGGCGGCCAGCTTCCCGGTCACAAAATCGACGAAGCCATCGCCAAGGTTCGCCATTCGACCCCGGGCGTCGGATTGATCTCTCCGCCTCCGCATCATGACATCTATTCGATCGAGGATCTGGCGCAGCTCATCTTCGACTTGAAGAATGTCAACCCGGTCGCCCGCATCTCCGTCAAGCTGGTTTCCGAAGTTGGTGTCGGCACCGTCGCCGCGGGCGTTGCCAAGGCCCATGCCGATCTGGTTCTGATCTCGGGCGATTCGGGCGGCACTGGCGCCGCGCCGATGACTTCGATCCGCCACGCGGGGGTCCCCTGGGAGCTTGGGCTCGCCGAGACGCAACAGGTGCTCGTGATGAACGACCTGCGCAGCCGCATTCGGGTGCAGACCGACGGCAAGCTGCAGACGGGCCGCGATGTCGCTGTCGCTGCTCTTCTCGGCGCTGAGGAGTACGGCTTCTCGACCACGCCGCTGATCACCATGGGCTGCATCATGATGCGGAAGTGCCATCTCAATACCTGCCCAGTCGGCATTGCGACGCAGGACCCGGCACTGCGGGCGAAGTTCCAAGGCAAACCGGAAGACGTCATTAACTTCTTCTTCTTCGTGGCCGAAGAGCTTCGCGAGATCATGGCCCAACTCGGCTTCCGTAAGGTGGACGAGATGGTTGGCCGCGTGGACATGCTCGAAGCCCGCGACGTCAGCCATCACTGGAAAGCCAAGGGTCTCGACCTCAGCGCGATTCTGTACAATCCTCCGGTTCCTTCGAAAGTGGGTCGCCGCTGCTTGATCGGCCAGGACCATGGCTTGACCGACGCGCTCGACTACAAACTGATCGACTTCGCCAAACCGGCTCTCGAAAGCGCCGAGAAGGTCGAGTTCAAAATGCCGATTCGCAACGTTCATCGCACCGTGGGCGCCATGCTCTCCGGTGAGGTGGCTAAGCGCTACGGTTCGGCCGGTCTGCCGGATGATACGATTCACTTCGAATTCCACGGCTCGGCCGGACAAAGCTTCGGCGCGTTTCTGGCTCGAGGCGTGACGCTGGAACTGGAAGGCGACGCCAACGATTACGTAGGCAAGGGAATGTCCGGCGGTCGGATAATCGTCTATCCGCCGAAATCCTCTCATTTCGTGCCCGAGGATAACATTCTGGTTGGCAACGTGGTCCTTTACGGCGCGACCAGCGGAGAAGCATTCTTCAACGGCATGGGCGGCGAGCGGTTCGCGGTACGGAACTCCGGCGCGACGGCCGTCGTCGAAGGGGTCGGCGACCATGGTTGTGAATACATGACGAAGGGCCTGGTAGTCTGCCTCGGTGTGGCCGGCAAGAACTTTGCCGCCGGCATGAGTGGTGGTATCGCATACGTTCTGGATGAATCCGGTGAATTCTGCCGGACCCGTTGCAACCGGGCCGGTGTGGATATTGAACCGGTGGAAGACGCCGCCGACATTCAGGTCTTACAAAACCTGATCGAGAAGCACGTTCGCTACACCGGCAGCCCGCGTGGCAAGATGGTTCTCGAGAACTGGGGCTGGATGTTGCCCAAATTCGTAAAAGTGTTCCCGCACGAATTCAAACGCGTCCTCGGCGCCCCGCGCCGCGATACTCCGTATTATGTCTCTGGCTCGACCCAGGGCGAGCAGGTGATCCATGGGTAAGCAAACTGGCTTTATTGAGTTCGAGCGCGAGGTCCCCACACGGAGACCGGTAGCCGAGCGGATCAACGATTGGAAAGAGATCTACGAGCCGTTCTCGATCGTCAAGGTACAAACCCAGGGCGCTCGCTGTATGGACTGCGGTGTGCCGTTTTGTCATAACGGTTGTCCGCTAAACAACATCATTCCGGACTGGAACGACCTCGCTTACCGCGACCGCTGGAAGGATGCGATTCGGGTGCTGCATTCGACCAACAACTTCCCGGAGTTCACCGGCCGTATCTGTCCGGCTCCTTGCGAGTCGGCTTGCGTGCTCGGCATCAACGAACCGCCGGTGACGATCAAGAACATCGAGCGGACCATTGTCGACCATGCCTGGGAGCAGGGCTGGATCGTGCCGGAGCCTCCGGAAGTCCGGACCGGCAAGAAGGTCGCCGTGATCGGCAGCGGCCCGGCTGGCATGGCCGCCTCGCAGCAGTTGAACCGAGCCGGGCATTCGGTAACGCTGTTTGAAAAGAACGACCGGATTGGCGGCCTGATGCGCTACGGCATCCCGGACTTCAAGATGGAGAAGCACCACATCGACCGTCGCGTGGAGCAGATGAAGGCCGAAGGCGTAGAGTTCGTCGTCAATGCCCACGTGGGCCACAACGTTTCGATTGAAGAGCTGCGCCAGAACTTCGACGCCGTTCTGCTGACCGGTGGTGCGGAGGCTCCGCGTGACATCAAGGCCGCGGGCCGGGAAAATCGCGGGATCTATTTCGCGATGCAATGGTTGCCGAACCAGAACAAGCGCAACGCCGGAGACGACGTGCACGGCGAGTTCGATGTGCTGGCGACAGATAAGCACGTCATCATCATCGGCGGCGGCGACACGGGCGCGGACTGCCTCGGCACCTCCCATCGGCACAAGTGTAAGAGCGTGACGCAGTTTGAGTTGATGCCGATGCCTCCGCCGCAGCGTTCACCGAGCACTCCCTGGCCGAACTGGCCATTGATGCTGCGGACCGAGAGCGCCCATGAAGAGGGCGGCCAGCGCGAATGGTCGATTCTGACGACGAAATTTGAAGGCGACGCCGAAGGCAACGTCAAAGCGCTGCACACCGTAAAGGTGGGTCCGGCTCCTAAGTTTGAACCGATTGCGGGCACCGAGCAGGTTTGGGACGCCGAGCTGGTTCTGCTCGCAATGGGCTTCCTGGGCCCGGTGAAAGGCGGGATGATTGACCAGCTGGGCGTGGAGCTCGACGGCCGCGGTAACGTGAAGTGCAACGAGCAGTACATGTCTTCCGTTGCGGGCGTTTTCGCCGCGGGCGACATGCGGCGCGGCCAATCGCTGGTGGTTTGGGCGATTGCCGAAGGGCGCAAAGCGGCCCGGGGCGTCGACCAATGGCTGATGGGGGAAAGTAAGCTTCCGGCCTAGGGTTTGCGACACTAGGGCCTATGCGGGTCCTCTATTTATCGATTTTCAGTTGTAGTTTGAGCTTCGCCCAAGTAGTCGAGGTTCCCGTGATGGCCCCGGTATCCCAATGGGAGACCCCGGCCGCGACTAAGGCAGTTTCGCTCGCCGAGAGCACCGCCGCGGCACCAAAGAATTTGTTGACCGTGGGAGAACGGTCGCAATGGACAGAGACCGGGCATTACGCCGATTCGGTGGCCTATGCCAAGGCACTCGAAAAAGCCAGCCCGTGGGTGAAGACGGTCACGATTGGCCGGTCCCCCCAGGGCCGCGATATTCTCGCGACGATTGTTTCCAAAGACCGAGCGTTCACGCCGGAAGCGGCGCGACGAACCGGCAAGTTGATTGTGTTGCTCGAAAGTTGTATCCACCCTGGGGAAGTCGACGGGAAGGAAGCGGGCGAAATGCTTCTGCGCGATGTGGCCGTGACGAAGAAGTACGCCGTCTGGCTCGACCAAGTGATTCTCATCAATATCCCGATCTTCAACGTGGACGGCCACGAGATCTGGAGCGGCTATACCCGGATCAACCAGCAAGGGCCAAAGGAGATGGGCTTCCGCGCCAACGCGATCCGGCTGAATCTGAACCGCGATTTCATCAAGGCGGATGCGCCGGAGATGCGAGCTTGGCTGCGCTTCTTCAACGCTTGGCTGCCGGACTTTTTTATCGACAACCACGTGACGGACGGGGCGGATTTCCAATACGATGTGACGATCGACGCTCCGATGAATCAGGACATCTGGGAGAATCTGGCGAAGTGGACGCGGGAGCGTTACCTGCCGGCCCTCCAGGACGCGATGACGACTGATGGGCATGTGATGGGGCCGTATGGTGCGTTCCGCCAACGGGGCCGGCCGGAGAGCGGCTTTCAGGCTCAGAGCTTGATTCCGCGGTATTCGACCGGCTACGCGGCGGTGCAGAACCGGCCGGCCTTGCTCGTCGAGACGCATAGTTTGAAGACGTTCAAGACCCGGAGCTGGGGGCACTATAACATCATGCGGCGGTCGATTGAGATTCTGGTGCGCGACCCGAAGACGCTGCAGACGGCGGTACGAGAGGCGGACCGGGCCGTCGCCGCACTAGCAGGCAGTGGGACGAAAGTGCATCTGGACGGAACGCCGAGCGACGAATCGAAGCCATTTACGTTTCGCGGTTTGAAGGCCGTCGCGCGGCCGAGTTCGTTGAGTGGGTCGACGGTCCTGGAATATCAGAGAGAGACCGAGGATATCGCGACCAAGCTTTTCGACCGGACGAACACGACGCTGGCGGCCACGATGCCGAAGGGGTACTATGTGCCGGCGGAATGGACGGAGGTGGTCGAACGGCTGGAATGGCACGGGGTGAAATTCGAACGGACGACGAAGGAGATCCGCGGGGAGTTTTCGACCTATCGACTGAAGGAGCCGAAGTGGACGACCGTGCCCTTCGAAGGACGCCTCGGTGTGGATTTTAAGGCCATTGCCGTGAAGGAGAAGCGGACGATTCCGGCCGGGAGCGTTTATGTGCCGATGAACCAACGGGCGGCGCGGGTGGCGTTGAACCTATTGGAGCCGGCGGCGCCGGACGCGCTCGTGCGCTGGGGCTTTATGAACTCGATCTTCGAACAG
>JBBRIO010000431.1:0-4948 GCA_038220855.1 Bryobacterales bacterium
GACCTGGACGCGCGCGGTCAACGGGTTCTTGCGGTCAACGAGCCACTGGGCCAAGCTGAGTCGATTAGCGGGGGCTTCAGGGGGCAGCGGAGGTAGAGCCCCCGGCACGGCGGCTTCCACCTTCGCCCCGCGTTGATCGTAAGCGCCTCGGTTCAACACAAACGCGTCTTTGGCCGGACCCTCTTCCATCACCATTACCGTCGGCACCGTGGCCAGGTACTTGTTGTAGGCCTGGTCGGCCGTTACCCGGGCATCCCGCGACGCAGCGAGCCGAACGGGCAGATACTGCTGTTCAAAAGCCAGCGCCAGCTTCGCCTGTTCGGCCGGAGTTCGTTTTTTCCGCTTCGCCAACTCCGCCAAGTTCTCTCGGACCGCCAAGGTCGAGGCCTCCCGGGCGGAGAGCGCCCGTTTCCAGACGCGGACCTGCTGGATGCCGCCTTGATAGGTCAGCCCCGCGCCAGCGCCAATCCGGAACGGTACCTTGTTATCGACGGGCCAAAGGTTTTGATCAAACAGGACGTTCAGAGGTTGGTCAACGCCATCGATATAAACATGAATTCCCTTCGCGTACATGCCTCCGTCGTACGTTACCGAGACATGTTGCCATTCGTTGAGTCGTAAGGGCGCTTTCGTCTCCAAGCGCACTCCCAGATCGGACCAGCGAAATGTGTAATGAAAACGTAATTTCCCGTCGACAATGTAGAGTCCATAGCCGGTTCCTTCCCAGTGGTTTTCGGCCCGCGAGAGGATGGTGCCTTTGGGAAGCGCCGGCTTAATCCACGCCGCCAGCGTGAACGGATCCCGGTGATTGAACTTTGCCACATCCTGGCCCATATCGATCGGCTCGGTAAAGGAGACGATATCCTTTTCCACCGACAGCCCTTCGCGCGGGACCCAGTCCGACGCCGGGGGCTTCCACTTCCGCAGTTCCCGCTCAACAGCCTTGGCTTCGCTGTCCCAACGTCTTGTCGCAGCGACCCGGGCTGAGTTGAGCCGGGCTAACTCGATCTCCTGCGGCGGAGTCGGGGCCTTGATAAACGGCTTCTCGTTGCCGAAGTTATAGACGAACCCTCGTTCGTCCGGAATGTTGTTGAAATACGCGAATAACTGGTAGAACTCGCGCTGCTTGATCGGATCGTACTTATGATCGTGGCATCGCGCGCAGCCCACGGTGAGGCCGAGCCAAACGTTACTGGTCGTTTCTACCCGGTCCGCCACGTACTCGACGCGAAACTCTTCATCGACGATTCCGCCTTCCGCCGACGTCCGGTGGTTACGATGAAACCCTGTCGCGATGCGCTGCGCCAGCGTCGCGTTAGGACGCAGATCCCCGGCAATCTGGTCAATCGTGAACTCGTCGAAGGGCTGGTTGCGGGCGAAGGCATCAATGACCCAATCCCTCCAGCGGGACATGTCGCGGACCCCGTCCGACTGGTAACCATTCGTATCGGAATAGCGGGCGTAGTCGAGCCATCGAATCGCCTGCCGTTCCGCATGAGCGGGGCTGGCCAGCAGACGGTCAACCACCTTCGCAAAAGCTCCGGAGGAATCATCAGCCAGAAACGCCCGCACCTCCGCCGGCGACGGCGGGAGCCCAGTCAAATCCAACGTCACCCGACGCAGCAGCGTGGCTTTGCCGGCGGACGGATTCGACCGCAGGCTCTCTTTGGCCAGTCGAGCATCGACAAACGAGTCAATTGATGCCGGCCCGCCGGCGCGCTTCGGCGGCACAAACGACCAATGATTCTCCCAATTGGCTCCGGCGGCGATCCAACGCCGAAGGGTTTCGATGTCACGCTCCGGCAACCGATCATGGCCCGCATACTGAGGCGGCATCCGCAGCGCCTTATTCGACGAAGTCACCCGCACATAGACCCCGGATTGGTCCGGTTGGCCGGGCACGATGCCCCTGCGTCCCTTTCCTAAATCTTTCTTCGCCTCGGCCTCGCTATCGAGTCGCAGCGGGCTTTTCCGATTGCCCGCATCCGGGCCATGGCAGGCAAAACAGCGGTCCGACAGGATCGGCCGAATGTCTCGATTGAACTCTAAAGGCTGCTCCGCGGCGGCCAACGGGGAGGCCAGCAGGGACCACAGCAGAAGACGATGCATACGTCTTTGTTGTATCACCTCTTGGCTTTGTTGTCTCACCTCTTGGCAGGGGCAAAGAGGTCCGGCTTGGTGGCCGCTAGAATGCTCAGAACGTCGCGGCGTACGGTCGGGGTCAAGTGGCGGTACTGGGGCTCTACGATCTGGCCGTCCAGAATGCTCCTCAACCGCTCCACCGCAGAGACTCGCAGGGGGACCGGCAGTTGATCGAACGCTTCGCTGTAAACCATATAGCTCAGCGGGTAACGAAAGATCCTCGTCTGCAAGTCGAACTGCCGCAGGGAACGTCCCTGCCGATCGCGGGGGCCTTGCGCGGCGAACGTCTCGGTGAACCGGGATGAACCCTTGATGGGGTTTGGCAACGGCGACTCTTCGACGAACAGCATATAGTCCACCAACTCTTCAGCCGCTTGGCGAATTCGCCGCAAGGTCGATTCGCTGCGGTAGCCAGCCGGGTCCTTAAAAATCTCATTCATCGCGTCCTGATGATGCAGCGCGTGGCGGATTTCGAACCCCGCGCGAGTTAACAGGTTAGTCATGTGCGTCTGATGCTCCAGCACGATCAGCGACACGACGTCGCTGTGCGGGGTCAGGTACTGGGCCGGGTCAAACCGGTTCGGGATCGGAACCAGTTCCGCGCTATCCCGATTTTTCGTCACTGCGTTCCCCATGTGCTTCATCGCACCGGTATCGCCGGTCACATACCAGCCGCCCCATCGCTCTTTAAAGTCGCTGCGGTGATCGCTGACATAGGTGCCGTGTTGGAACGCCGGCATGCCACTATGCTCGGCGGAAACGCTGCGGACCACGATGCCCGGAATGCCTAGCGTGGCCCCCGATTGATGACATTGTAAACACGCGTCCCGTCGCTCCAGGCGCGGATAGCCGATCTCGTCCTGATCCAGGGAATAAAAGATAACCCCCTGTTTCGGGTCATGGACGGCCAGTTCCACCACATCCCCGCCCTGCACGTAGCCCACCGACAAAGTGTCGTTGTAGTAAAGCGCCCGCGGCGTCCGCGGCGCTATGCGGGGCGCCTGGAAACTGGTCTTCGAGAACACGAGGATCTGGGACTCGCGTGACACCTGTAACTCTTTCAGCACCGCGGGCAGATAACCAAATTGCGGGTCGAAGGCGAGCTTGGTCTGGCCGGAAGCCAAACGTCGATTCAACCGGACCGCTGGGTTGTCCACCGGACCCTTGTAATAGTTAATCGCGGGGTGTTCTAGCGGAGCGACAAACGATCCGCCTAGTCCGAAAAGGGTGAGTCCAACTAGCTTAGAGAGCCACATTGATGAGGGAACCTGCCGGTTCTATTGGGCAGAGCGGGCGAACCGGGCCCGTACTCTGGAGCAACTCGCCCAGGGTGGTGAATCGAAAGGCATTTTCCGTTTCCCGAATCGCGTCGTCCAAGCGACGATGCAGCGGGCAAAGGTTGGAACCGTGGCCGGCCAAGCCCAACGGGCAGCGGTCAATTCGCTTGATCGGATCGACCGCATTGATCACTTCGAGCAGCGAAAGCTTCTCCGGCGATTGGGCCAACTGGTAGCCGCCGTGCCGTCCCCGAATCGCCTTGACAACTCCAGCCCGGCACAGCGCCTGCATCACTTTTGCCAGATAATCATTTGGCATCTTCGTGCGTTCGGCGATCTTCTGAACGGCGTGAGGACGCTCCCAGTCTTCGGCCAGGGCCGCGACCGCGCGAAGTGCGTACTCTACCGTATGCGAGAACATCCGCCCTCAGATTAACTCAATCGGACATCTTTGTCCAGCTTATATTCTTCCTCGCCGGAGCGAAAGCCTGATACCGTATTGTCCATGCGTAAATTCGTAATCTCACTGGCGGTGTTGGCAATGACGATCCCCGCGAGCGCTCAGCTCGCCACGAAGAAATCCCTGACCCTGGCAGCGGCCAAAACGATCGCGGCGGCAGCGGAGGCGGAAGCAAGAAAGAACAACTGGAACGTCGTCATCAGCATCGTCGACGATGGAGCCAATCTGCTGTACCTCGAACGAATGGACGGCACCCAGATCGGCAGCGTCGATATCGCTCCGATGAAAGCCCGTACCGCGATCCGTATGAAGCGACCGACGAAAGTGCTCGAAGATACCGTCCTCGGCGGTCGCAATACCGTGCTCAAACTGCCGGACGTGCTTCCAGTGGAGGGTGGGGTACCGCTGACGATTGACGGCGTGATGATCGGTGCCATCGGCATCAGCGGGGTTACCTCGGCGCAGGACGGCCAGATTGCCGCTGCCGGTGCGAAGGCCCTCGAAGGAATGAAGTAGCTACTTCGTCAGCGTTGCTCGGCGGTTCATTGCCTTGAAGGGGAATCGCCGCGTCAACTCCGTGAAGTTTACGGTCACCCCAAGCCCGGGCCCGGTCGGCAGGCTGACCGCGCCATCCTTTGGCACCGGGTAGGTTCCCCCGCAGACTTCCTGATAAAGCGCATCGTCATCGCCCTCCCACTCTTCGAGGAAAAAGTTCCGGCATCCCGCCATGGCATGGAGCGAGGCGACGTGCGCCACCGGCCCGCTGCACTGGTGGGGAGCGATCTCCACGCCGAAGGTCTCGGCTAACTGGGCGATCTTGCGGATCTCCGTGATTCCGCCGGCGTGCATCACGTCGGGCTGCACAATCGCCGCGCCCTTGTGGTCGAGCAGTTGCCGGAACTCGGAACGCAGCAGCAGACCTTCGCCCGTTGCAATCGGAATCGGCGATTGGGCCGCCACTTGGCCGAGCATCGAAGGGTTCTCTCGCAACGTCGGCTCTTCGAGGAACATCGGTTTGAACGGTGCTAGCGCCCGCGCGAGTTCGATCGTCGTTCGAAGATTGAAGGTC
>JBBRIO010000432.1:0-4948 GCA_038220855.1 Bryobacterales bacterium
CAAGCACCAACTCCCCGCGACAGGGCAGCTTCGGGCGCTGCTCATGGACCAAAACAGCCACGTCCTGCTCGGTCTGATATCTGACCGCCCGGACGGGGTGGTTTTCGAGTTCTTTATACCGCGGCCAAAAATTAGACGCGATCGTGGCCAGATGAGGGTTCTGGATTAGGGGTTCGAAGGGCGGCAAACTACCAGTTTAGTCGGTCGTTTCGCCAGAAGCTCGCTTGTTCAATTCTTCGGTAAAGATAATGGCTTCGGCGAGGTCTTTCATCGGACGACGCAACCGGCGGCTTTCGTTCCGCAGTTGGAGATAGGAGTCTTCTTCGGTGAGGCCGTGGCGCCGTTGCAGGATTCCCTTAGCTCGTTCGACTAGCTTCCGCTCTTCGAGTTTCCGCTTGACTTCAACGGTCTCCTCCTTGAGACGGACATTCTCCTCGGCTAACTTATTCTTGAAGATCGCCCCGCCCATCTGTTCACCGATGAAGCTGAGGAGCGAAATCTCCTCGGGCGAATGTTCGTGGCGTTCGCGGTGATGGACGTTGATGACGCCGATCAGGTCGCCGCCGGAAACAAGCGGCACCGACAAGAACGCATCATAAGTGTCTTCCACGAGCGCCCGGAAACGCTTGAAACGCTTGTCCTGCGCCGCATTCGACGAAAGGGCGACGACGGATTTGTGCTCGGCAACCCAACCCGTAATGCCCTCGCCAATCTTCATGCGAAGATTGCCAAGCTCATGCGCGTGCGGAACTTGCGACGCGCAAAGGACGATCTCGCCGGTTTCTTTTTCAAAAAGATAAACCAGGCAAGCGTCACAGTCAGTCACTTGGACAGTCAGTCCAACAATCTCTCCCAGCATCTCATCGAGGGAAAGTTCGCTCGAAACAATATTGCTCACCCGATGCAGGAGTGATACTTGAGGAGTAGGGATCTCCATGCTATTGGTTGCCACATTCCCAGCCTAAGGGTCCCGATGGAACTGGTCCAATCGAAAAAGTTTATCAACCCTATGCTGCGAATTTCCTTATTATTGATTTTTCTCGTGACCACAGGGGTACGATACGGGGATGCCGCACAAGGTGGAACGGGTGCGAAATATTCTTTCCTCCGCTTAAGCACTGACACACTTGAACTTATCTCCAATGCGGGGGAGCCGCAAGCTCGCCGTGCGCTGGCCAGAATGCAGCAAATGGAGCGACTGTTAGGACAAAGGCGAACGCATATCCGTGCCTATTTATTTAAAGACGACCGGTGGTTCGGTGATTTGCGCCCCGTCCCTACGGCGCAGGGGTTTTACCAATCGGCGGCGGAGCGTGACTACCTGGCCGTCATCGCCGGGCCTGAGGGCTTGCGGGCGCTCTCGCACGAGTTTGTTCATGCCTCGCTCGAGCACACGACGGCCCGACGGCCGGTGTGGCTGGAGGAAGGCGTCGCCGAGTTCTATTCGACGGTCGCGCTCGAAAGGGATCGCTGGGTGGTGGGCCGGCCGATCGAGAATCATGTTCGGGCCCTCCGCCAGGTCGATTGGCTGACCCCGCGAGAGCTGTTTGGCATCGGCAAAGACTCTTCGGTCTACAACGAGGGCAACCGCGTGGGCGTGTTCTACGCGCAGAGTTGGGCGTTCGTCCATTTCCTGTATACCCAGCCTGGCTATCGAGAAAAGATAGCAGAGTTCGCCGAACTGCTCGACGAGGGGGTGCCGGCGGAGGAGGCCTGCTTGCGGGCCTTCCGGCGTTCGGCCCGGGATGTCCTGGAAGAAGCTCGGCAACGGTTATTGCGGGGCCAGTTCCCGGTCGCGGAGTTGGCCGGGGAAGCGCTGGAGGCACCCTTGGTGCGGGTGGATACGGTGGGCGAAGAGGTGGTCGCCGAACTGGCGTTGGCACGCGGGAAAATTGCCTTGGCGAGAAGGCTGTATCAACGTCAGGGGAGTGCCACAGCGCTGGGTTTACTGGCGCTGGCTCAGGGGGATCGCGAGTCTGCGGGGCGCTACTTCGACCAGGCGGTCGGCGAAGGAGCCCCCGAGTCCACCCCGTACTTCGAGGTGGCGATGCTCCGTCGGGATGCGAAACAGCCGTTCGAGCCGCTGTTGCGGCAGGCCGTCGAACGCAATCCGCGGCACGCTGAGGCCTGGTTCTTGCTCGGGCTGGAAGCCGCCAAGCGGGAGCAGTGGGAAGATGCCGTCGAAGCCTACCAAAGAGCCACCGCCATCCTTCCGCGGCAGGCCAATTTCTGGCATGGAATGGCCATGGCTCTGCGCCGGGCCGGTCGTCCCGCCGAAGCCAGCCGGGCCGCCCTGAAATGTAAAATGGCGGCTAGCAGCGCCGCCGAACGCGAGATGGCAGCCGCATTAATCGCCCTCGTCTCCGCCCCGCCCGCTCGGTCTGCCGTTCGCGGGGCGGCCGTCATCATCCCCGACTCCTGGGAGGGGCTGCGCGGCGACGCCATCAGCGACGGGTTGTTCGAAGAGTTGGTCTGCGCTGATCCGGCCGTGATGAAGGTGGCGCCGGTCGGCGAGCTTCGCGTCCTCCGGCCGAAGGAGATTCGGATCACCGGCGGACCTACCGAACTGGCCTGCGGCTTGCAGCAGCGAAAGGTTCGGGTCGGGTACATCCAAGCCACTCGCGAGGTGGTCTCGGTAGAATTTCTGCCATAGCTTATGCTGGTGACTATGGAACCTTGGCTGGCGGGGAAACATGCCGATCTCGATCCGATCCGGAGGCTGCTCGCCTGTTCGCTGGAACACTGCCTGGCTGATCTCCGCAAGTGGACGCCGGAGGCCCCCACGGATGCTCAGGCCTTTCAATTACGACACATTGCCGGCTCGGTGGATCGCTTGTGGACCTACGCCCTGGGCGGGATGCTTAACCCCGGTCAACTCGAGTTTTTAGGGGCGGAATCGACCGGCCCCGCGGAGCGGGAAGCCTTGCTCGACTTGGTCGCGGAAACCTTTGCCCGGGTGACCCGCGAGATGCGCATGATGGAGGATATCGACTATCGGGACTCGCGCTACGTGGGGCGGCAGCGCGTCGAAGTGCCGTTCGGGCTACTGCTCGGCCACATCGCCGAGCACACCCAGCGGCATACCGGCCAGTTGATCACGTTGGCGAAATGAAGTGGCTTTTTCTATTGCTGGCGATCGGCCCGGGCGATACCTACCGCGAGTTTCCAGACGGGCGGGCCGTCCCGGTCGAACAACTGGCCGGCGCTTTGCGCGCGGAGAACGCCGCCGGCGAAACGTCGCTCGCGCTGCTGCGATCGAAGAAAACGGAAGGTCCCGTGCGGGTGTTCTACGGGGCTTCGATCGTAGCGCCGAAGGGCAGTATTCAATCGCCGCGGAATGGGGCCACGCTGCGAGAGAACCCCGTCATCCGGTTTGAAGCCGACGGAGACGGGGAGCTCTGGGCTTACTACGAACGCCTGGGTTCGGCTTGGCATCGGATCGATTCGACGTGGGACACCACGTGGGTTCCCAATCAACGAAAAGCGAGCATGAAGCTGCAACTTCGCGTCCGCGGAAAGGACGGTTTATGGACGGCCACGCGCTACGTCGAAGGGTTGTCGCTCGCGCGAAAGAAGGTTTCGGTGAAGATTTTTCAAGCCGGGGATCCCGGAGCGGCGGCGCTGGCCGGGGCTACCGCGGCCGCATGGCTGGTCGGCGATGAGATTCGACCGATCGCCTTGGACAGCGTGGGCGCTGCACCCGCCGCCGGTGCCGCCCTACTGGTTCGTTTTGAACGTTAAATCCCGTCGTCCGGCGCTTCGCCCAACTGGACTTTCACCTTCGAGATTTTTCGTTGCCGCGCGATCGTTAGCTCGATCGTATCTCCGGCGCGCTTTTTCGCTACAGTCCGGGTAATGGCGTCGGGCCGGTCACAGGGTTGGCCGTCGATGGCCATGATCAGATCACCGCCAATGCCAATTTCGGCATTGCCCACGATCGCGAATTGACGCGGACCCCGCAGTCCAGCGCGCTCCGCCGAACTGCTCCGCTGCACACCCTGAATCAGCAGCCCGCCCTCGGCTGGCAGGTCCAGCGCTTCGGCCCACTCGCCCGTCACATAGACCACCTCAACGCCCAACCGCGGTCGCTTGTAGCTCTTGCCCGCCCGGTGGTCCGAAATCATTACCTTCGCTTTATTGATCGGCATGGCGAATCCAATGCCGATGTTTCCGCCCGGGCCGTAGATCGCCGTATTGATTCCAATCACGTTGCCCGTCGAATCGAGCAGCGGGCCGCCGGAGTTGCCGGGGTTGATCGCCGCGTCCGTCTGCATCATCCCTTCGAGTTCCCGGTTCTCATCGGCGCGAATCGTGCGGCCGAGCGCAGAGATAATTCCGGTGGTCAAGGTGCCATCAAGCCCGAAGGGGTTACCGATGGCCAGCACCTTCTGCCCCACCTGGATCCCGTCGGAGTCGCCTAAGCTGAGCACCGGCAATTTCTTGTTCCGAGGCGTGATTCGAATCAGCCCCAGGTCGTTGTTCGGGTCCTTGTAAAGCACTTCGGCGTCGTACTTGGACTGATCCGGCAGAGTGACCACTACCTTGGCATTGCCCGCCAGGACGTGGTTGTTGGTCAAAATCAGGCCGCTGGCATCAAAGATAAAGCCCGAACCAGTTTCCTTCGACGGGACCACTTCAAAGAAGTAGCCTCGCCGATAGACGGTGCTCGAAATGTTGACCGTCGCCGCCCGCGAACGCTTATAGATGTCGATGTTGTTCTGCTCGTCGGTGCCGAGACCGGCGCCCCGCACGACGGGCGCTTCCTGCCAGCCCGGACCGTCCGCGCTGGCGACCCCGTTGGCGGGAAAAAATCGAGATTTGGCAATCGTGGTGAGGTAGACGAATCCGCCGGTGAAGGCAATGGCGAGAAAGAGATAGCGGAACCGTTTCATAAAGGGAGGGTTAAGCAACAAGGGCCCTGAGTTCATTATAGATTTCCTCCGCCTGG
>JBBRIO010000433.1:0-4947 GCA_038220855.1 Bryobacterales bacterium
GCTTCCGCTGGGCTCTTTACATGCTCGCCGAATACGCTAACATCTTCGTCGTCTCTGCCGTCTCCGTCACGCTCTTCTGGGGAGGTTGGCTCCGTCCCTTCCCCAGCGTAGCTTGGCTCGAAATCCCCCTGAACTACGGAGTCCCCGTCCTGCTCTTCGCCGGCCCCGGCGTTCTCTCGGCGGTCTTCCTAGCCCCCAAGCTGAAGTACACCCCGCACCGCCTGGGCATGTACGCCGTCGCCGCCGCCCTCACATTCGTCGGAGCCGTTCTAGCGATTCCCGCCGTCAACGCCGTCGCCGCCGCGCCCTTCTGGTTCCTGTTGAAGGTGGCCTTCTTCCTGTATGTGATGATCTGGTTCCGCGGCACCTTCCCGCGATACCGTTACGATCAGCTCATGGACATCGGCTGGAAGCGACTCATCCCCTTAGGGCTCGGCGCGGTAGCCGTCAACGCCGTCCTGGGAATGCTATAAAAAAATAGTTCCGGAACTACGGAACGTTTCCGCCGGGCGTTCGCAAAAATGATCAACGATAGCGTCTCCGCTAAAGAGACAGGGCTATCGCACCGACGTCGGCGACTTGGTCCGCCGAGCCGTCATCGAAAGCGACAACGCCGCGATGGTCATCCTTCAATCGACCGCCTCGGCGGAACCGTCAAAGTGCAACCCTTCTCCCGAAAGCCGCAGTGATCCTCACTCATGGTAAGTAGAGCGGGTAACTCCTCGCAACTCTCGAAGCCGCACCCCGTGGATATGATCCCCACCTCGCCAACAGGTAAGATGTTCTGGCTGCTTTGGTACTTGATTAGCGGCTTGAGAAGTTGACAAGACCAGGTGGTTCTATGCCGTTTTTGGAGAGGCGGTGAAAGACGTCGGTAACGGAGGCGGCTCCGTTTTTGACGGCAGTGCGGGCGATGCTGGTGAATGCGGCGAACGCCTCGGATCCGCGTTGGTTCTTGGAACAGTGGGAGACTTTTCGGGCGATTACCGCCGGCCGCAAGGCCCGTTCCGCGCGATTATTGGTGGGCTCCACCTCGGGTTTGTAGAGGAAGTCCAGAACCCGTTGCCGGTCATGCTGGAGTCCGATTCCGTCCAGGAGACGCTGGTTATCGGCATCGCGTAACCGGCGTGGCCGCAACAGATGGGTCAAGTCCCGTTCGATCTGTTCCGCTTGGTCGGCATAGCTGGCGACCGGGCCGTCCCGCTGCTGCCGCCACAGGGCATTGGCGTTCTGGAGCAGCGCCTTGATCTCCATTCCGAACGCTTTCGCCTTTCCCGTCTTGCTCTCGGCCACTTCCACGACGTTGCGGATCAGATGGGAGAGGCATTTGTGCTGTTCCACTCCGGCCAATTCTTTGGCTTCGTAGCTGGAGAAGCGGTCGGTGACCAACGTTCCGGTGTAATCGCCCGGGATGATTTCCCGCACCTGTTCATTGCCATGTTGCGGACGGATTTGATAGACCGTCTCTTGGCCGGTGTCGAAGACCATCAAGTAGGCGGCCTCGCCGCCGACTCGCCAACCGGTGTCGTCGGTGTAGGTGACCGGCGCGCGCCGCACTCGAGCACGCAACTCCAATAGGCGGCGGCCATCGGCCCTTCGGCTTGCTTCAGCGCGTCCTGCGTAATGGCGCTCTGGGTGATCGCAATCCCGGTCATTTCCCGCAGAATCGCCGGCAGTAGACGCACCGGAACTCCCTGACCATAGTGCGGCCAATGAGCCATGGCCTTGATCCGGGGGCCCACCCGATGCGCGGTGGCGCCATGCTGATCCGCCGCTACGTCCGGGTGCTTTCCCCGCGTTTTCCTACCGCAATTCCGGCAACGGCAGACATACACCTTAAACAAGCCGACTTCCGGTTCCGGCTGCGCCGGCATATCCGTCACCGAGGCCACTACCGGTTCTTCCTGCTCCCGGCACCCGCCGCAGAAGGGACACATGGTCTCCTCGACGGGAAAATCGACCGGTGGACCGCTGCTGGCGGCGGAAGGTGCCTGGCGTCACGAAAAACCCCCTTGCCCTGGCTTGCGTCCCGGTCGTTTCGGATTCTTCTTCCGGGTGCCTTAGGAAAATGGAGCGGCGCTACGCTTGTCATTACGCTGGAGCGCCTCGTTCTCCTTTCGCAACTCTTCGACCTGCCTCTGTAAATCGACAAGTAAGCGAATTAGATCGTCCCGGCTGCGAGAATCCAAATCCGGCATAAAACATTATTGCCCCATTTTGTTTAAATGTCCACAGTGCTTCAATCTCGCCCAGCGCCTGCGCGGCCAGCTCTCGCTAATCAATTAGGCTCACGATAATAGCGATCCTGTTCGTAAGCATATCGCTACTCGTCAACGTTCGAATAGCCAGCCGCTGCGCGTTTGGCTAGAACCAGGCCATCACTCCAGAGAAACCGAGCGCGTCATTGCCGCTTGGAGCATGGGTCGAGACTGGTTAGGTGGTGAAGTTCCTGCCGAGAGGGAGTGCGAACTCTCCTTAGTTTGAGACCTTAAGCGTGCATACGGTCGTTCATCCCGCTTCCCCCTCGGCAGTTCTGGGTACACTAGTTGTTGGAAATAAGATCTGCCTTCGGTTAGAGGTACTATGCCCGAGTTGTTTCAACGAGATTTCAAGGTGGCCAATGGCTCACTCTCGCCCTCAAGGCTGAGTGAGGTTCTAAACCTTCATCGTAAGAACGGCAGCCTGAGCGATTTGTACTTTCTGCCCAGCCTATGCTTCGATCTGCCTGAGACCGCAGATGGTCAGGGCGTTCGGTTTGTTTTATGGCAGCCGATTGCTGAATTCCTCCGATTTGGTTTTGAAGTAGAGTTGCAGGAAGTCCTCTTCCGTGGACATTTGGCAATCGTATTCCTGGATCACGATGCGGCGAGCTTCGCGACTCGCATTGGGTGTGAGGCCGAGGCGATTCGGCGGGTTTCGCCGACATCTATGATTACAAGCGGTCCTGAGATCCTTCTACAGCTTATTGATGGTCTCACGACCAACCCAGAAGTTGACCCAAAGGCCGGAGAAAAACTCCTTCGGATGGCGCGCGCTTACAGAACTGCAATCAGAAAAGGTGATCACTCCGATCTTCCTTCTTTGCGTGCCCAGCTTTCAGAGTTGGCTGGTGGTGCTGGCGAAGAGGAAATTAGGCGATGTGTCGACCTAATGAGACGGGCAGAGGCTGAACGAGCTTGGCCCTCGAATTCTTCGGCACTACTAAGCGAACGGTCTCTGGCGCGCGATTGGCTCGACGCAGAGGAGGACGCCGCTTGGAGCCATTTGTAAAAGGGGACATCGTCGTCGTAGAATTTCCGTTCAACAACGTTCTCGGTAGCAAACGCAGACCTGCAATGGTATTGGCGGATTGGAGCGGCGTAGATGTAATGTTGTGCCAGATTACGAGTAAAGTCGGGCGTGACGAGTACGCTATGCCCGTCACCTCCCAGGACTTCGCTGATGGCTTCTTGGCTTATACGAGTCATGTCCGGGTAAACCAGGTATTTACGTTGGAGCGTGCTCTCATCACTCGGCGCGTTGGGGGGCTAAAACGAGAGGTAACTCAGGTTATTGTTGAGCGGCTCTTAAGATTACTCGCGAAATGACCACACACCGATGCCCCACCTCGAATTTGATGGGTTAATTCCCGAACGCCTCTCTTTAGAATTGCGGCGAGGAAGATGCGTGTTGTTTGCCGGAGCAGGCCTTTCAATGCAGGCCATCCGAACTGACGGTACCACTTTGCCCGCATGGGGGAAACTCCTTTCTGAGATATGCCTCCGTGCACTGGAGCGAGGAATGTCGCTACCCAGTGATATCCAGGCCTCAATTGGCGAAGGAGCTCTCCTCGAGGCGGGTCAAGAGTTACAGGATCATCTTTCGGCTAGTGAACTGACGTCCATCATGGGTGATATCTTTCAAGAGGATACACTTGCCCTCTCACCTGCCCATATCGTGATTCCAAAAATGCGATGGCGCGCTATTCTCACTACAAACTATGATGGGCTGCTCGAGAGGGCCTACGTCGCAATGGGGGCGGAGCGCCCCCACGTCCTTACGTTTGAGGATTATATTGGCCGACATCGCGACCCCCTTCGCAATGGGGACTCCTTCATTTTTAAGATTCATGGCGATCTGAGTCAACCGCAAAGCATCACCCTAGGCACCCGTAGCTATCAAGACCTGATACATTGGAACCCCGGATACAGATTCCTTCTCGAGTCAATCCTGAACACCTTCACCGTTCTTTTCATTGGCTTCGGAGGGACAGATCCCGACGTCAATCATGTTCTGGACGCACTCGCATCTAGGTTCAGAAGAAGGGATGATCGCCACTACATACTGATGCCCCGGCACAAATGGACCCCAGTGGAGAAGAGAAGAAATGAATTGGATCGCTCCCTCGAAACAATTGAATATGATGATCGCGACGGGCATGCCCAAGTTTCCTGTTTCCTAGAGGAACTTGCGCTTCACCGGACTGCATCACAGCGACCGTTGATCAATTATAGTGCTCGTTCGCCTCGGGGCAGGTCTCTCCGCGCTGTAATTGAGGATTTGGATTCGGATGCGATTGATATCGACACATTCAACGCCGCCGGTTGGTTTGACGACGCCCGGGCGAGATTAGAAATGGCTGAGGTGTTGGTCCTAACCACTGGCCTTGAAGGGATTGAGGAGAGAATTCTCAGGTCACTCGCTGATGAATTGGCGGTGCCCATTTTGAACGTAGTATGTGACACTGCTAGGGATTATGAATCCGGCTCTTCATGGTCTGCTCGAATCTCTGAGGCCCTGCTCAACGCTCGCCCCACGATACCATTCAAATAGAAGGCCTCATGCAAAAAGAACTTAATCTCGCCGCCTCGTTAGGCAAGGTCGTCAAGGCCGGCCTGGGTGCAGCCCAGATGTCCGGAATACAGAGTATCCTCTCTGCAATCGCTGAGGAACTAGAATCTTGCGGTT
>JBBRIO010000434.1:0-4915 GCA_038220855.1 Bryobacterales bacterium
TGTTGTTTACAATTAAATCGACAAGTTCAGTTACCGAGTATGCAAGAGGACCCCAAAGGCGGTGAAAATAATCTGAAAATAATTCAGACTTTTCCTCTTGTTTTGGACCGGCGAAGGTGCTTTGGTCATAAACTTTATTAATATTTTTTAAAAAAACTATTTCGTCAGTAATGGTTTTTTCCTCTTCAAAGAAAATGCTTTTTTCCAAATTTTTAAAAATATAATCTGGGTAATGCGACTAACGACGAGTATCTGGCCGACCCCAATAAGCCGGTGCCTTATATCGGCCACATCGGCGTGGGCGTGCGCGGCGATTATATGACCGAGGATCAGCGTTTCGCGGCCACGCGGCCCGATGTCCTGGTCTACAAGACGCCGGTACTGGAGCAAGACGTCACCGTCATGGGGCCGATCGGCGTCGACCTCAAAGTGGCCACCAGCGGCACCGACTCGGACTTCGTCGTCAAACTCATCGATGTCTTTCCGATGGATTATCCCGATTACAACGCTCCGCCCGGACCGGCTCCTTTGCTGCCCCCCGCCAACAAGATCCAGATGGGCGGCTATCAGCAGTTAATCCGCGGCGAGCCTTTCCGCGGCAAGTTCCGTCAGAGCTTCGAGAAGCCCGTCCCCTTCGTGCCCAATCAGCCGGACCGGATCAGGTTCCAACTCCCCGATGTCGCCCACACCTTCCGCGCTGGCCACCGCATTATGGTGCAGGTGCAAAGTAGCTGGTTCCCCTTAACTGACCGCAACCCGCAGACGTTCACGGACATCCCCAACGCCCGGCCGACGGACTTTGTGAAGGCGACCCAGCGCGTCTTTCTGGGCGGCCCAGATGGCTCGCGGGTGGAGCTGATGTTATTGGATGCTCAGCGGTGAGCGGCGTACCGGCTGAGCGGTGGGGGTTAGGCGATGGCTTTCATGACGAGGATCAAGGCAATGGTGAAGGCGAGGAAACGTAGCGCGCGCATGTTCCTTCATGTTGACTGGGAATCGTCCGTTTGCCACTCGGCAAAAAGCCTTAATTGTGACTTTTGGGTGCGGCTATGGCCTAAGACTTAGACCAGTTGTTTGGCTTCGAGTTCCTGCCATCGCTCATAGAGCGAGTCGCGCGACTTTTCGGCGGCGGTGAGGTTGGTGAGGGCGGTGGCGAGGGCTTTGGCGTCTCCGGAGGCGGCGGCTAGTTCCATGCCGGCGCGGCGGGCGTCGACTTCGGTTTCGGCTTCCTGGATGCGGGCTTCCATGGTGTCCCAGTCGCGCTGGTCTTTGTAGGAGAGCTTCTTCTTGGGCGGCTCTGGTGCCGAGGGCTGAGAAGCGGCTTGAGCGGCTTGTTTGGCCTTCTCTCTTTCCTTCTCCTTAGGCGTTTGCTGAGCTTGTTCCCACTGGAAGTAGTCGGCGTAGAGGCCGGATTCGCCGTCGCCGTTGAGGCCGAGGACGTGGGTGGAAACACGGTCGAGCATGTAGCGGTCGTGGGTGACGAGGACGACGGCGCCGGGGAAGTCGATGAGGCTCTCTTCGAGGGTCTCGAGGGTGGGGATGTCGAGATCGTTGGTAGGTTCGTCCAGGAGGAGCAGGTCCGCGCTTTCGAGCATTAAGCGGGCGATGTGGACGCGGGCCTTTTCGCCGCCGGAGAGGCGGCCGACGGGTTGGTCAAGCTGTTCGACGGGGAAGGAAAAGCGCTTGGCCCAGGGTGCGACGTGGATGGGGCGGCCTTGGTACATCACCGAATCGCCGTGGGGGCAGAGGGCGCGACGGAGGGGCAACGCAGGGTCCAGCTTTTCGGCGCGGTTTTGGGCGAAGTAAACGATTTTGAGGAGGTCGGCATGCTTCATGGTGCCGGCGCTGGGGGCTAAGTCGCCCATCAGGATGCGCATCAAGGTCGTTTTGCCGCTGCCGTTGGGGCCGACTAGGCCGAGGCGCATTTTGGGGCCGAGGACAAAGTCGAGGCCGCTGAAGAGTTGCTTACCGCCGATGGAGCCGGAGAGGCCTTCCGCTTCGACAAGGCGTTTGGTTTTGCGTTCGGAGGCGGTGAAGTCGATGCCGACGCGCTGGGCGGTGCGCTGGCGGGCGCTGACTTCGGCGAGTTCGCCGATGAATTCGTGGGCGGTGTCGATGCGGGCCTTGGCCTTGGTGGTGCGGGCCTTGGGTCCGCGGCGGAGCCATTCGACTTCGGTGCGAACGCGGGAGGCGAGGGCGTCGCGCTGGCTCTCCTGAGCGACCATGAAGTCGGCTTTGCGTTCGAGAAACTCGGCGTAGTTGCCTTTGACCAGGAAGAGGCCGCCGGGGTAGGCGGGGGCGAGTTCAGCGACGTGGGTGGCGAAGTTTTCGAGGAAATACCGATCGTGGGTGATGACGACGGAGGCGAAGCGGGAGCCAGTCAACAGCTTTTCGAGCCAGAGGATGCCGGCCAGATCGAGGTGGTTGGTGGGCTCGTCGAGCATGAGGAGCTCGGGCTCGCCGGCAAGGGCTTCGGCAATGGCGAGGCGCTTACGCCAGCCGCCGGAGAGCGTTTCGACCGGGGCATCGGTATCCTCGAAGCCGACGCGGCTCAGGATGATCTGGCGCTCGTACTCGAGCTCGTCGCCGGGCATGGCGGCTTCCATCACCTGGGAGACGGTGACGCCGGCGGGAAAGGCCGATTCCTGGGCGACGTAGGCGAGCCGGGCGTTTTTACGCACGGAGACTTCGCCCGAATCCAAGTCCATTTTACTGGCGAGGATCTGGAGGAAGGTCGACTTACCGGCACCGTTAGGGCCAATGAGGCCGAGGCGGTCCCCATCGTTCACCGTGAGAGAAACACCTTCGAAGAGCGGCTTCGCACCGAATGATTTTTTCAGCGACTGGGCGCTTATGAGCAAAGCCATGCAAGCTCTATTGTCGCCTATTGGGGGTTGGGGACGTTAGTTTCGGCCAAATCGTCCTGAAATGCCTTCCTCCCGCCGAGAGCGCGGCGGAAGCTCCAGATGGCGAGTGCCAGGACCGGCAGATAGCCCTCTGCGTGCCGAGGTGAGGAACGCCTTCACATTCTCCAAATTGGTGGGGCGCTTCCGTCTCAAGAGGCCGCAGGTGGAATTCTTAACGTTAGACAATCGTTAACTTCGTCCCCAGCACAAAGTCATACTGGGGATCCACCTTGGGTTTTTGGCCCACCAGCAGTTCGCGAATGTCGTAAGGATTGGTGGGTCCGGCAACGCTATTGCGGATCACCTGAAACACGTGCTTAATTCCTTGGGCATCGTCAATATCGACGTCGACCGCGTAGTCGGAGCCGCTGTCGCCGCGGCGCTGGAAAGTAAGTTGTAAGTTGCCGTAACGGTCGAAGGTTTTGTAGCTCGAAACAAGGTGATAGCCCGGCGCGGGCTCGTGCAGCGTGGCGGGAGCTGGGTAG
Source organism: Bryobacterales bacterium (assembly GCA_038220855.1). GTDB lineage: Bacteria > Acidobacteriota > Terriglobia > Bryobacterales > Bryobacteraceae. The sequence continues at coordinate 3,392 of JBBRIO010000434.1, forward strand.
AAGGCGTTTGAATGGGAAGCTTCTTCGAGCAATGCCGCGGAGGTCTTGACGAACAGGCGATCTTGTTCAAGCCGCATCAGACCCAGATAGTGGTCAAGTACCCGTCGGCCATCCTGCAGCGGCGTGGCAGCTGATTTCGCCACGATGTTCAGAAAACAAGCCTTTAGCAAGGGCCACGGATCGAGCGCGGCATAGAGCTTTTCCCCCTGCAAAAACCCACCGGCCCCGTCGTTGAAGGGCGGCGCGCTGGCTTGCTCCAACATACCCTGCGCGGAAGTGGGGAGCTTGGCATAAACCGGGCCGGTAATGCCGCGGACCTTACTCGGATTCACCGGCATCGCCGCCGACAGGTTGGCTACTTTCTTCTCGGACAGTGTGACAAATTGCTGAGTCATTCCGTAATTGGCTGGAGTAATCAGTACCCGGTAGAAGGGACCACTTGAGATATCTATCCCATTGATTTGAAAACTCCCGGTGGTGTCGGTACCCGCTTGCATCTGCACCGACGAGTGCAAAGCAAACAAATCCACCGTTACATGATCCGTCAGGCTCTTGCCCGCCGCGTCGGTAAGCGTAATCTTTAAACTGGCCATAGACCAACTTCCTTTGTGGCTTAGCGGCGCAATCCAAATAGGCCGTCGCTATGTGAGAAATCTTACCGCGTTACTTAGCCTTCAACGGGGAATAGCGACCGGAACCGCCAAGTTCGCCAGTGGGCCGCACGCCGTCCTAACCAATCTCACTTCGGCGACGCGACGACGCCCGAACCAGCTACGCCACCGCGCGAAGGATCGCCGCTAAGCTGGCCTCGACGTCCGCCTCGGTCGTTGCCCAGGAGGAGACGCTGATGCGCATGGCGGTCTGGCCGTGCCAGACGGTGGCGCCGCACCAGCAGATGCCCTCTTGCTGAATACGGTCGATGACAGCGCGGGTCTTCTCCGGTGAGCCGAAGGAGACGAGGACCAGGTTGATGAGGACGTCGTTGAGGACGTCGTACCCGGCTTGGCGGAGGCCTTCGGCGAAGCGCTGAGCGTGGGCGCAGGTGCGGTCGATGAGGTCAGCCATGCCGGAGCGGCCGAGGGACTTCAGGCCAGGCGAGAGGGCCGGCGAGGGGGGTGAGGTCGGAGTCCGTTGGGGCGACGGGACGGGTGGGGAGGCGGTCGAGGTAAAGACGGGCGCGTTCGGCGGCGAGCTCGGGGCGCATCTACTTGAGGAGGCTCTCCAGGGTTTGGGCGTCGAAGATGCTCTCGGCGAGGGCTTCGATTTCGGCGGTGGAGAGGGAAGTGAGCTTGATGTTGGCCCAGTCCGGGATGGGTCCGAAGCGCTTTTCGATTTGCAGGCGGAGCACGCGCCTTTCGCCCGCGGTCCGGCCCTGTTCGAGGCCCTGTTCGCGACCCTGTTCGAGGCCCTGTTCGAGGCCCTGCTCGATACCCCGCCGGATGGCTGGACCGAGGAGGTCGTTTTCCATGAGATCGATGATAAATGGCATCTTTTTCACCTCTTCGTATACGGTCGCGCCCAGCC
>JBBRIO010000435.1:0-4870 GCA_038220855.1 Bryobacterales bacterium
CCGGGCGAGTACGCTTGGATTCAATACACCGAGGGAAAGGAGAACACGCAGGTATGGGATTTTGCGGTGAAGAGAGGGAAGTAACAGTTTCGGGAGCTGTCGCATCACCCTGTACAAGCCTATCGATAACTCGTTGTCTTCAAACGAGTTCTATTGTATTCTGGAAAGAACTTGGCTAATAAGGTTACAGTGATTAACAACAAAAAAACAGCAATCGGAGGAGGAACTGCCCCTATGTACCGAAGACTTTTGGCGGCGTTTGCGCTGCTCGCACTTTTTGCTACGTCGGTCTTTGCACAAGGTTTGAACACCAATGCGACTAAGGACGACTGGGAAGAGATCAATTTTGAGACGGGTTCGGCGGTTCTGGCCGATGGATTCCCGAGTCTGCTTCGCTTGGCCGAATTGATGGCCAAGAATGATGGCTACCGGGTAAAGATTGAGGGGCATGGGGACCCGAATACGCCGCAGCGGATTGCCGAGAAGCTCGGCATGGCGCGGGCGAACACCGTGAAGCAGTTCTTAGAGAAGTACGGGGCTCGTCCGGCGCAGATCTCTGTCGCGACGGCCGGCAACGCTTCGCCCAAAGTGGGGAACGCCACCAAGGAAGGCCGGTTCATGAATCGGCGCGTGAATTTGACGGTGACCGATCCGCAGGGTCGGAACGTTTCGGCGGCCGGAGTCGGCGACGCCATTCGGAACCTGAATGCGGCCACCGGCGGCCCGGCGGCGATGGCCGACCCGAAGTGTTGCGATGAGATCTTGAAGCGGCTCGATAAGTTGGACGATATTCTTGCGTTGTTGCGCGGGATGAAGGCCGACCACGACGGTTTGAAGAAAGAAGTGGAAGGGATGAAGACCGCGAACACGCAGGCCGCGTCCGCAGCCGCGGCGGCGGCGGCAGCGGCTCCGAAGCGCGAAGAAATTATGGCAGCGTCGGCGAAAGCGACTGACGAGGCGATGACCAAAATGGCGAACAAGAAGCTTTCGCTGCTCGGCTTGAACGCCGGAGCGGATAGCCAAGGACGCTTGACCTTTGCCGGTAAGGGGCGGTTCTTCAATCCTTTTAACGACAGCGTGGCGTTGCAGGCTGAAGGCGAATACATGTACTTCCGGGATCGCCAGGAAGGGCAATTCGACATTGGTTTGGTGAATCGCTATAAGAAGGTTCAGATGGGTTTGTTCTCCAGCTTCAAGCAGGTCAACATTCGTGAGTTCCAGAACGGCGGGACGCTGGGCCAAGCGGCGGCGACGTTAGACTACGTGTTTAGCCGCGGCCGGGTGGGCGTGTTCGGGACAAAGGGTTTCTTGAACAATGCGGTGGTCAATCGCAGCTTGCTTAGCCGGAATGTTTACGTGGAAAACTACCTGCGGTTGGTTGATCAGGTGGGCGGCTCTGGCGCGGTTGCGCTTTGGAAGGACAGTTACATTGAAGGCAACCTGGGCTACCTGCGCACCTACAACGGTTCGAAGCCGGGTATGACGGCTCGGTTTGTCCAGCCGTTAAATTCGCACATTGCGCTTTCGATTGAAGGCGGATTGAACGAGACGATGGTGACCAAAGATAATTCCGGCGCGGTTCGCTTCGGGGTCTTGTTTGGAAGCTGGCTGCGTCCGAAAGACTACGGTACGGCGACTGGTCCGATTCCGGTGGACATTCCCCGGGTTCGTTATGAGATGCTTTCGCGGCGGGTACGGACGGGTAATGACGCCCCAGTGGCGGATGCTGGTCCGGACCAGATCGGCGTGAATGCCGGGACGATTCAGTTGGACGGTTCGGGTTCGTATGATCCCGATGGCGACCCAATCACCTATGAATGGCGGCAGATTGCTGGTCCGGCGGTGACGCTGTCCGGTGGTACGACGGCGCGGGCATCGTTCGCGGCGGCGGAGAACCAGACGTATGCGTTCCGGCTGACGGTGAAAGATCCGGGAGCGGCCATGGGTACGGCGCGAGTGACTGTGACGACACGGGCACCGCAGCAGGTACGCATTCTGCGCTACCAGGCGAATCCGTCGAACATCGTGGCGGGTCAATCGTCGAATCTTTTATGGCTGGTTGAAAACGCCGATAGCGTAGAGATTGCTGGGGTTGGCCGGGTGGACTCGAAACAGGGGACATCGCAGGTGAACCCGACGCAGACGACTAGCTACCGTTTGACGGCGAAGAATGCGACGAGCGAAGTGACGGAAACGGTGACGGTTACGGTGACGCAACCGGCGGTTCGTATCATTACATTCAACGCTTCTCCGGCGACGATTATGCGGGGCGAGTCCTCGACGTTGGCGTGGCAGACCGAGAACGCTGAGACTGTGACGATTAGCAGCCTAGGTAACTCGGCGGTGAACGGAACGGCTCAGGTTTCACCGACGGCAACGACGACCTATACGATTACAGCGACGGGCCGGGGCGGTTCGACGGCGACGGCGACGGCGACGGTCCAGGTGAATACACAACCGCCGACGCCGGGTGGTGGATTGCCGCGGATCATCCGGTTCACGGCTTCGCCGATGGATATCATCGCGGGCGGCAGTTCGACGGTGAGTTGGTTGGTTGAGAACGCTGACACGGTGAACATTTCGTCGCTCGGTACGGTCGGGCTCACTGGCCAGGCACCGGTTAGCCCGACGGCGAACACGCTGTATACGATCACGGCAACGAACACGGTGGGCAGCATTAGTTCGACCGTAGGGTTGAATGTGCGTCCAGCTCCGCCGGTTCCGACTCCGGGTCCGACGATCTCTTGCTCGGTTAGCCCGACGTCGATTACGACTGCCGGTGAAGCCGTAACATTGAGCTACACGGCGCAGAATAGCCGGGTGGTGACGTTTAACGGATTGGGCACGACGAGCCCGATTGTGGTGCGTCCGACGGGTACGACGACCTATACGCTGATTGCTTATGGGGCGAATGACGTGACGGCGCAGTGCCAAGCGACGGTGACTCTATCGACGGTGACGGTGATTCGGCCAGTAGCGGATCCGGGTCCGAACGTCGAAACGATCTACCGGAGCTTGACAATCAGCGGAGTTAACTCGTCTGATCCTGATGGGCTCCCGCTCACCTACCGGTGGCGGCCTCTCGAGAAGACCGCGGTTGTGTTGGATCCGAATTCGGCGACAACACGGGTACAACTAGGCGAACAATTCGGCCCGTATGCTTTCGAGCTTACGGTAACCAACAGCAAAGGGATCAGCGCGTCGAAGACGTTGATTGTGAACTTCGTTTCGACCAATGTTCGCTAGTTAGAAGTCGTTCGAACATGTGAACAGAAGGCCAACCGCTCGTAGGCGGTTGGCCTTCTGCTTTTGGTGAAGGAGGAGCGGTGCGGAAGAGTTATCCGGGACAGAAAGAAACGGAGCGATTGTGGTTGATGCCTCCAGCCGAGGGGGACGCGGATGCGGTCGCGGAAGCGTTGCGGGGGAGTTTGGCGCAGTGGCTGCGATGGACGGCGGCGTCGCAAACGAAGGCCGTGGAGGAGATGCGGAAAGTAGCGGCTGCGGCAGGTCGGAGTAACGCGCGCGGAGACAGCTTTTCCTGGCGGATGGTTGAGAAGTGCAGTGGCGAGATGGTGGGAGGAGTCGATCTGCATTCGATTGGCTGGTCGATACCGCGCTGCGAGATTGGTTACTGGGGGGCTGAACGGTGGGTAGGACAAGGGTTGGTAACGGAGGCAGTGCGGGCGATCTTGCGAGTGGCGATCGAGGAGCTACGGATGGCCCGGGTGGAGGCGCGGTGCGATGGACGAAATGAGGCGGCCCAGCGGCTGGCGGAACGGGTAGGAATGCAGTGGGAAGGGCGGCTGCGGGGGTACGACCGAGATGCTGCGGGGCAGTTGTGCGATATCGTCATCTTCTGTGCCGTGATATAACAGTCGGCGCGATGCGAATTTTCTTTCTTCTTTTTTTGATGTCCGTGGATTTGCCGGGCCAGTCGGAAAGGAGCGAAGTCTGGCTGTTTGGCCGGCTGGACCGATTAGGTCAGCACGGCACGCGGGTCGAAGGGAAACCACGAGTGATCTCGACACCGAAGGGGAAGGCGGTCGAGTTTGATGGGCAGAAGGATGCCTTGTTTGTCGACGTCCATCCGCTGGCCGGCGCGAAGACCTTCACGTGGGAAGTGGTTTTTCGTCCTGCCTCAGGAGGTAAGGCCGAACAACGGTTCTTCCATCTCCAGGAGACCGGAGTACCGACGCGGCTGCTGTTTGAAACTCGGCTGATCGACGGGAAATGGTGCCTCGATAGTTTTGCGGCGAGCGCATCAGGGTCCAAGACGCTAATTGACCGGACGAAGTTGCACAGTTTGGATGAATGGCACCATGTAGCGATGGTCTACGACGGTAAGGAGTTTCGGCACTACGTGGATCGTAAGCTGCAAGGTTCGGCGGAAGTGGAGCTAGCCCCACAAGGACAAGGCACGTCGTCAGCCGGGGTCCGTATCAACCGGGTGGATTATTTTAAGGGTGCCATTCGAGAAGCGCGCATGACGCCGCGGGCATTAGCACCAGAGGCATTTCTTCCGCTACCTTAGTTGGGCAGGGACGCGGTGATGCTGGCAAAGGAATCGGCGATATACCGATTGGTGGCGTCAACGGCGGCGGCGACGTCGTTATTGATGACCGGGGTGCTCACTTTAACGAGCGAGGTATCGGTTCGATTCTAGGCGATCGCGTCAATGATGACGCCTTAACTTTGTATTCATTGGCGATGGCGCGTCCGTGGGACTGGCACCAGGAGGCGACCGTGCACTTTGACTCGCCCTTCTGGACGACGCACTGGTTCATTTCGAGTCCGCCTTCGACACCGGGGACCGGCAGACGAACGATTTCGTGGCGCTCGGAGATCCAACCGTTGCCAAGGGAAGGGTACC
>JBBRIO010000436.1:0-4860 GCA_038220855.1 Bryobacterales bacterium
CGAAAGCGGCCTGATCCCCGAGTATGGCTTCGATCTCGACCTCCACGCCGAGGTGTTCGAAGCCTGCGCTTACCATCGGTGGGGCCTCTTCGACAACGATGCGAAATCGCTCGCCACCTTCATGCTCGGCGGCGGGGTGCCCAAAAATTACAACCTGCAGCCGGAGCCCGCTCTGGGTCAGATTCTGGGTTTGCCCGATGTACGCGGCTATGCCTTCGACGTCCAGATTACGACCGCCCCCGTCACCGACGGATCGCTTTCGAGCTGCCCGCCGTCCGAGGCGGTGACGTGGGGCAAAGTCGACCGCGATACGTACCTGCAGTCGACCGAGAGCATGCAGGGGGACTATTCCGCGGTGGTGCCGTTTTTGATCAAAGCGCTCCTTGACCGGCGGAAGAAGTTCGAACGGCTGAAGGAAGAACTGGGCGAAGAGACCCTGTTTGAACGGCATCCCGAGGCCAAAGGCTACCTCCGCCCCCGCGCCGGCTATCGGCTTTTTGAGCAGCGGGAACCGCTGGTTGAAAAGCTCCGCGAAGCCGTGCGCGACAACGCGGAGTGGTTAAAAGAAACTCTGACTTACCCCTTAGCGGTCCCTGCCAAATGAGGCAGCCGGTCCATGTCTTCTATGCCGGAGCCCATCTGTTCCGGCCCGACATTGTTGAGAAAGTCAGCACTGTCGCCTTGCGCGCGCTGGCGAGTTTTGAAACGCCGTATCGCAAACAGGTGGAAGCCAAGTTGCGTGCCGAGCCGATTGAAGACTACCGGATCGATTTCGAAGATGGCTATGGCGACCGTCGACCCGATGAAGAAGAGGCGGACGCCTATCGGTGTGGGAAGATTCTGGCGGCTGGCGTGGGGCTGCCCTGTGTCGGGATTCGGATCAAGCGGGGCGGAATTTCGACGCTCCGCACTTTCCTTGACAGCCTGGGAACGATGCCGCCGAACTTCCGGGTGACGGTGCCGAAAGTAGAGAACCCGGAAGAGGTGGCGATGGTGGCGGCCGAATGTCCGGGTGCCCATATTGAAGCGCTGATTGAAACAGCTCCGGTGCTCCGCCGGCTCCACGAGATCCCGGCCGATAGCTTGCATCTGGGGCCATACGATCTCATGGCTTCGCTCGGAATTCCCGCTGCTTTTCAAAGCCTCAATCATTCGACGTGCACCATGGTTCGCATGCAGATGCTCGCCACCGGCAAGACGGTCGTCGATGGTCCAACGAAGACGCTACCCGTCGGGGACAATCCGCAAGTCGGCTGGCAGCGCCATCGCGAGGACATTTGGCGGTCGCTCAGCGAAGGCTACTACCAAAGTTGGGACATTCATCCCGCCCAACTCGTCTCCCGCTATGCCACGTTGATCGAGTTCTACATGCAGCACCTGCCCGCCGTCCGGGAGCGCCTCGCCAATTTCGAAGGCATCGCCACGCGACTCGGCACGCAATTCGACGACGCGGCCACCATGCGCGGCCTCCGCGCGTTTGCCGAACGAGCGGCTTATTTGGTGTCGCGGTAGGTCAGCGGCGGCTTGGCGTTTTTGGGCAGCCGCGATTCGTAAGTGAAGCCGGCCCGGCGCTTGTTGAACGACGCTCGGACGGCCGTTAGCTGCGTCGGATCGGCGTATAGATCCATCGCCGTTAGCGCCAGCACTTTCGCGGCCAGCACCATGCCCTTCCGGCCGATGCTCATGCCCGCACAGGCGGTGGATTGCCAGGAGTGAAACGGGATGCCAGGCGCGAACGTAGCGACGTTAAGATCGGACGTGGGAACCGTCCACGAGACATCGGCGGCGTCGGTAGATGCGGATCCGCTGCCGCCGGCGATCGGCTGAATCTGGGCCTCGCTGCCTAGGGGGAGATCGGGTTCAGTGAAGAGCGTCTTTCGCAGAGTGCTGGCAAACGCGGTCTCTTCGGCTCCGTATTGAATCCCGCCCAGCACCCGCAGGTGGCGATCGTACATCGCCGCCAGCGCATCATTCGGCAGCATGTTATAGACTGCGGAAAGAATCTCCACCTCGCTCGTGGTTTCGGTTCCCAGGGCCGCTCCGGCCGCCGCTTTCTCGATCCGCTGCCAGACGTTATCCAGCACTTTCATTGAGGAGTGGCGGGCGTAGATATAAACCTCCGCGAAGTCGGGGACGATGTTCGGAGCGACCCCTCCGGCGGTGATGATGTAGTGGACCCGCGTATCCTGCGGAATATGTTCGCGCATCAGGTCGACCGCATGATTGAACAGCATCACGGCGTCGAGCGCGGAGCGTCCCTGCTCAGGACTGGCGGCGGCGTGGGCGGCCACACCCCGGAAGCGAACTTTGGCCGTAATGTTCGCTAGCGTCGTGCTCACGTTCCCCTGGTTGCGATCGCTAGGGTGCCATGACAGGACGGCGTCGACGTCTTTAAACGCCCCTGCCCGGATCATGTAGACCTTGCCGCCGCCGCCCTCTTCGGCCGGGGTGCCGAACACCTTCAGCGTTCCCTTGAAGCCCTGCTCCTTCAGCGCGATGGCCGCCAGCACGGCACCAGCGCCGAGCAGGTTGTGGCCGCAGCCATGGCCCGGGGCGTTGGCGATACGGGGATCGCGCTTCGGGACATCGTTCTGCGAAAGGCCCGGCAGCGCGTCGTATTCGGCCATTAACCCGATCACCGGTTTACCGGAGCCATATGTAGCTACGAAGGCGGTGGGGATATTCGCTACGCCCGCCTCAACCGCGAAGCCGGCGGCCTTCAACTCCGCCTGCAGCAGCGCTGAGCTTTTGTGCTCTTTGTAGCCGACCTCGGCGAACTCCCAGATCTGCCGGGAGAGCTGACCGAAGTGTTCCGCGTGGGCGTCGACCTTGGAGGTAACTTGGCCATGAAGAACGGGAAGCAAGACGCAAAGCAATAACCGCATATGTGATAGAACAACACACATGGTGACTCGGCGTACAGTTTTGCAAGCTTCCGGCCTCGCGGCCGCCCCCCAGGTAATGGTGGCTCAGACCGGCCCGTTGAAGATCGTCAGTACGGTCGAGTTCGAGCCCGACGAACTGGCAAAAATCACGCAGGGCAAAGCGGTGCCGATCCGTTTCATCTTCGCCAAGGATCGCGAAGAGTTTCGCAAGGAGCTCCGCGATGCCGACGTCGTCTACGGCGGCTTGAACGCCGCGGACATGGACTTCGCACCGAAGGTGCGTTGGGTGCAGTCCCCAGGGGCGGGGGTGGAAAGCGCCGATCCGAAGTTCATGGCCAGCCCGATTCTGTTCACCAACATGGCGCGCATCTTCGCGCCTGGAATCGCCGAGACGGCCATGGGTCTGCTGCTCTGCTTAACTCGCGGCATCACCACCTACTACATGCCTCAATTCGCTAAGCGGCAGATGAAGCCGATTGGCACCGTGAAGAGCCCGGACCACTGGGAGCTCGACGGCCGAACGATGGGTTTGGTTGGCTTTGGCGGCATCGGTTACGAGGTCGGCCGCCGCGCCCATCATGGGTTTGGCATGAAGATCCTGGCTATCGACGCTAAGCCCATTCCGAAGCCGGAGTGGGTGAGCGAACTGCATGACCCCACCTGGTTCATGGAGATGGTGCCGCAGGTCGATGTACTGGTTAGCGCCGCACCCGCGACCAAGCAGACGCGCAAAATGTTCAACGAAGCGGTCTTCCGCAAGATGAAGAAGACAGCTATTTTTCTGGGGATGAGCCGGGGCGAGCTATTCGACGATATGGCGCTCGTGAAGGCGCTGAAGGAAGGCTGGATCGCTGGTGCCGGGCTGGATGTGTTCCCGGTTGAGCCGCCGCCGGAGAACCACCCGATCTTCGATTGCAAGAACGTCGTGATGACGGCTCACACGAGCGGCTGGGGCCCGGACCGGCAGCGGCGCCTCGTTGATCTCTTCGCCGAGAATGTGCGCCGCTACGCCGCGGGGATGGAGCTGATGAACGTGGTGGACAAAGCGAAGGGCTACTGACGCGAAAGAACTCCAGCAAACTACGGTTTCGAAAGGTAGCGTCTCAAGTCGATCGCTTCCATTTTCAGGTCGACCCGGAAGTGGCTCTTCACGATCGACTTCTTCACATCGAGCAAGCTTGGCTCATCCCTCCGGACGGAGGCGCCGGATCGGAACTCGAGCGGAGCCAACAGCAGCTCCAGGAAAAATCCATAGGTGCGGGATGGGGAATTGAGCCGATTGCTATCCAACACTGTGCCCGTCTCGGCGTCCCGCGTCGTCCACAGAAGTTCGGCGGAATCGGCTGGAACACTGCAATGAATCGTTGAGAATCGGAGTTCCTCGCCCACGCGGCAACGTTGTCCATGGAACGTAACGATACCCGGTCGCAAAGGAACGGTCGACGCCTGCGTCGGCTCGACGACGGTGAGAAACAGCGAGGCCGTCAATTGCCCCGGGCCATTGAGCCACGGGTCGACGCCCGCGTCGCCCGGCGGCACGAAGAGGTACCAGGCGTTCTCGGGTTGCACTACTGAAGGCCGTAGGTAGCCATTCGGAACCAGGGTTTCCGAACCGGCCGAGGCGGTGAAACGGACCTCTGCCTGGTCGGTCCATAGACGATGGTCCTGGGGCAACCCGCGAATCTCCAGCGGCAGCGCGAAGCCGTCCCGATGGAGCCGAGAGGCTGGGGCCGCTTCGGGTGCGAAGCGGATTCCTAACGGCACGGCTGACGCAAACAGCGAGTGCTCCGCTGAAAGCGGAGTCAGCGCGTACAGACTAAGCAGAACCATGGCCACTGCGCCAAAGGCAACCCGGGCCGATTGAGTGCGCCGGTGCGGATATTGCCAAACTAAAAAAGCGAAACGCGCCGGCACCGCGACAGCCATCGTTTGCAGCGTCAAGACCGCCTGGAATCCTGACCATCGGCGGTCTTGT
>JBBRIO010000437.1:0-4849 GCA_038220855.1 Bryobacterales bacterium
ATGAGCGCGCCCTGGGGATGCAGGTGCAATATTGCGAATTGCCGCCGCTGCCCCGGCCCATTGGCCTGGTGCTGGATGTGCAGGCCTTTCTGGATTCGATGAACAGCAGCCTTCCGCCCGCCAACCAGCCGGCCACCCACCAGCCATCCAACGCGCCGAAGCCGGCCACTACGGGAACCGCTACTCGCCGCCGCCGACGGCGCTGAATTTGGCTCTTGGGTGCCAGCTAATGGTCACGGCTGGCAGGTTGCGCTCTTACCTGCGTTCAACGTGACTCGGGTCTGCGACTACGTAGGATCGCTTATACATTCGCGATTCTATCTCCCGCTCACGTGTGTGCGTATCGAGCGTTTTGGTTGCCTGTCGCTGGCAATTAGCCTTGACGAAGGGGCTCGCAGCGGTGGGGGTGCACTTTCAGCCTCGATTGAGGCACTTGGCCTAGTCGGGTATAAGTTATTCTCCTTCAAAACGGCTCTCCCGGACATACAAAGCCCCGAAAATGGCCCCATTCGGCGCGCCTCAGATGCTAAAAAACCCTAATGAGTTAGCCCTCTCAGTTCTTATGCCTTCTCAGCTGCCTGTTAGATCACTCCGCTCGACGGGAGGGATCCAACCGTTTGCAACAAGACAATCTAGCCACCGCGCTTGCTAAGATTGAGGCTTCGCCATGCGCCTGCTTCACTATATTGAGATCGAAAACTTCAAAGCGTTCGGGAACAGACAACGAATCGAACTGGATCATCCAGCGGTCATAATTGGACCCAACAACTGCGGCAAGACTAGCGTCATTCAGGCCCTCGCGCTGTGGTGCCAAGCGATGAAGACCTGGCATGCCGCTCGGGCGAGTTCTGCCGCCAGGGAGCAGCGGGTACGCCATTGAACCGCTTGAATATCCTCAACGTCCCAGTGCAACGAACCAGGTTTTTTTGGCACGAAACAAGGGTGCGCAGTGGAAACAACGACATACCGTTAGTGATCACGGTCGGAGTTTTCTTTAAGGGTAAAGTTGAGCCGATTTCAATGCGGCTCAGAAATCAAGGCGAGGATCTAGTTTATTGCTCCCTAGATGAAAAGATTCGCGAGAATAACGATTTAATCGCTTATGTCTCGAAGATTAATGTTGAGCTGCTCTATCCGATGAGTGGTCTTGAGATCGAAGAGCCTGTCCTTCAGCCAGGCCGGATTGGCGTGCTTCTCGGGCAGGGACAGACCGCGCAGGTGCTTCGCAATCTATGCTCGATGGTTTACCAGAAGTCGCCTTCCGACTGGGCCAAGATAGTTAGCCTCATGAACCGAATTTTTCGAATGGAACTGGGAATTCCAGTTGAAAATTCCAGAGGGGCCATCGATCTAACTTACACCCAGAGCGGCGTTAAAGAACCACTTGCCATATCGTCTTCCGGGCGGGGTTTTCAGCAGATGCTCCTGATTTTTGCTTACTTGTTCTGGCACAAGAAGAGCGTCCTGCTAGTTGACGAACCGGATGCGCATCTCGAAATTCTGCGACAGAAACAGGTGTTCGTCTTGCTTCGAGATATTGCCACGGAAAACCAGTCGCAAGTGGTCATCGTGACACACTCGGAGGTAATCTTGGATGCAGCGTTGGAGACGAATCTAACTCTCCTCCTAGATGGGCGCGCCGATAACCTTGCCAAGAAAGTGGATATTCACGAAAGTCTTAAGCTCTTCGGCACGGCACACTACATTCGTGCACGGCAACGCGGGTACGTTTTATACGTTGAAGGAGGAACGGATATCGACATTCTGCGGGCAATCGCTCAAAACATCCAGCATCGTGCGGCCAGAGTTTGGGACGAGAATCCTAATGTATTCTTTGTTGAGAATGTCTACCATCAGACCTCCATGGATAGCGAGTTCGAGAGAGTCGAAGGAGGGTTCGGCATTACGCCCAAGGACCATTTCAACGGCCTGAGGAAGTTGCTACCGGGGCTGAAGGGGCTAGCGCTCCTGGACAATGATGGACGACGTCGACAAGATTTCGAAGACCAAGGTCTACGCATTCGATACTGGACGCGTTACGAGATTGAAAACTACTTCATTACGCCCGACCTGCTCCTGGGCTACGTCGCCAAGACGAATCCCGACCTCGGTCTCTTCTCGCTCGACACCGAACATGCAAGCGAGGTGCTCGACAAATTGATCCAGGATCGAATCTTCCCAGGGGCAGCAGACGACTACAGGGTCTGGAAGTCCTCAGCGATAGACGCCCGACGGTTGATCTGGGAAGCGAAGACGCAGGCTGTCAAGTTGAGCTCCTTCGCGGAAGAGTTCTTTCGCCGCCTTAAGGATAGGACTGGCGTCGAAATGCTCCTGACCAAAGGCGAGTTTCATCAACTAGTGGCGTCTGTAGACCCGAGCGGAATCCCTCGAGAAGTGCTGGAAAGGCTGGAATTGGTCGCCGATTTGTTTGAGCACGCCTCTGCCATGGCAGAGCCACTAGACACAATTCCTTCCGAGGACCACTAACTGATCCACCCGCCCCCCCCGAACACCGAATCCCCCTGATGGGACGCGCATCCCCTCGCATTTCGGGCCGTGAAGATTACTCGCGGGCCAGTCCTGCGCACCGTGGAATATCCGGGAGATTTCAACCTCGGATTGCGTGACCTGATAAACGACGAGGCAGGAAGGGCGGAAAACGCGCACTCCCGTTACGAGTTCTTGCGCAATTCTTGCATCAGGGCGATATCGTCCGGACACGGATTCCATGGGCGCTGCAAGACCTTATGGACAGCCGACGCGCGAAAGGCCGCATGAAACGCCAGGGCGGCTTCAACATCTTTCGGCAGCTCTAGAATCATGCTCATCACCGTTTCCTTTATCCCTCTATCTACATCACCGGATCTAGGAAGGCGTGGCTCGAGACGGAGACAGGCTAAGCCGCTTACCCTGATCGTCCCGGGTTTCGAGCGGACGCCCGACGTTCACCGGGGCACCGAGTTCCTCGAAGGTGTTGGCGGTGACGCAGTGGGCGCGGAGCGGCTGGCCCGCGTTGCCGGTGGCCAGGTTAGTGTCATGCAGGGCCAGGACGGCGGAGAGCGTGCGCGAGTGCTGGCGGTAGAAGTCGATGGCGGGGTAGGGAACGGCACACGCCTAGGCTTCCGGCGACCGGCGCTTGGAAGCTGAGCAGGCTATCGGGGTCTCGCACCGGGAGTTGGCTGAAGATGTCAATCGGTTACCACTTGTCGCCGCGGATGAGGTAACTTCCATAGGCGGACAATAGCGGGAAGTGGGCACCCAATATGCTCGTCAGTCGACCGCTACCCACAATCTTTACATTCGAGAAGCCGATTTGTAACATACGGTGCCGGAGTGATTCCGGATAGTGCTGGGTGACGTGAGAATCGTCGAGGAGAACGCTTAAGCCTTTCCAACGGTTCCTCAAGTAGTGAGGATTGGGGGTGGTTAGTATGAGTCGACCCCGGAGGCGTAAGATTCGAAAGAACTCACAGAGGGTGGGATCGATTTGGACTGGAGGCACGTGCTCAATAAACTCTCCGCCAACAATGGCGTCGAAGGATTTGTCCGGGCGTTGGATATCGGTCGAGAAACCGCAAATTTTATCATGATAGACCGTTCCGTCCAGCTTTTCGATTCGTTCGGCCAGGCAATCCAGTCCGGTAATCTTCAGAGCCTGGTTTTCCTGGCACAAGACGGCGCCGCCGCGGCCTGTATTGCAGCCAACATCCAAGATATCGACGGTTTTCGCCGATAGCTGATGGTACATCTGCCGGTACCGATCCTCCGTGAAAGTGTCGGTCTCTGAGAAATACTGGCTCCGATTGACGGATAGTAAGTATTCTGAATCGCTGGGCATTAGCGTACTTTACATCGGAATTCTCGAATTGAGCAAGGGATCGCCTGAAGTATAGAACTATCTGTTTTTTCTCGTCTCTCGTTTGTCGGGCTTCAAGTGTCTTAGTACTAGTTAGCCTACGTCCGAACGAGGCGTTTCGGCCCTTTTCATGAGGATTGTCGACAATCAGAGTGATCGTCAGTGGGTTCGAGCCGCGCCGACGGGAGTGCTCAGCCACTTGTCTCTACGTCAGCGCCTACTAGGTGGCGATCACGCCTGTATCATTTAAGGTCGGCATAGAGCTTACGCCAGTCCTCGGCGTAGCGTTCAGCCGTGTACTGCCGGATGCACTGGGCGGCGGACTTGGCCATCCGTTCGCGTTCGGCGGCCGGAATGGCGGCGAGCCGTTCGATGCCTTTGGCGACGGCGGCGGGGTTGGTGTCGATCAGGATGCCGTTCTCGCCGTCGACCATGAACTCTTCGACGCCATTGAGCGGCGAGGTCATGAGCAGGCAGCCGGCAGCGGCGGCCTCGAGGGCGACGAGCGGGAAGACTTCGTAGAGCGAGGGCAGGACAAAGGCGTCGCTGGCCCAGAGGTACGGCCGGACGTCCTTCTGGATGCCGACAAAGCTGACGCGGTTGGCAATGCCCATCCGGGCGACCTTGGCTTCGTATTCGCGGGTGAGGTCGGGCTGACCGCCGATGACGACGAGGCGGCACTTGAGGTCCGGCCGTTGGGCCATGGCTTCGAGGAAGAAGGGCAGGCCCTTGCGCTCATACTGGCCCATGGCGATGAAGTTGAAGAGGAGTTCGCCGGGTTGGGTGCCGAGTTGTTTGCGGTAGGCCTCGCGGTCGAAGGTGTCGGGCCGGGCCATGGTGTCGGCGTCCACTGGATTCGAGATGACGGTGATCTTATTGGCGGCGTAGGGATAGAGAGCGGAGAGCTCGCGCTTGAGGCCTTGGGAGGGGACGGCGATGCGTTTGGCACGGCGGAAGACGATGGGTTCGAAGACGGCGTGGAGCGCGTGGTCG
>JBBRIO010000438.1:0-4840 GCA_038220855.1 Bryobacterales bacterium
CGGCCGCCGAGGGCTTTGATGATGGCGATGGAATCGAGCTTGGTTTGCAAGTGGGACTGCATGGCCATGGCGACGCCGAGCGCGCCGACGACGAGAGCGATGAGAGAGACGAGGCTAAGGAAGGTGGTGGCGTTGTTGAGGCCGCGGGTGATGAGGGGGTGGGTTTCGCGATAGTCGGCGATGACGGCGTCAGGAAAGGCGATTTTGAGGTCGTCGCGGACGGTTTGGATCATGGCATCGGCCTTGACGGGGGGGATCCGAAAGAGATGGCGTTGGCTGGCGCGGCTGCCGAGTTGGGTGAGGCCGGTCTTCTCGAGGTTCTCGCGAGACATCATGACGCGGGGGCCCACGTTGATGGAGCCGCTCATGCGGTCTGGTTCCTGAGCGAGGACGGAGCGGATATGAAAATCCTGGGAGCCAACTCGGACGACGGCACCGAGCTGGAGGCCGGTGCGGGTGAGGAGATCGTCGGAGACGCCGACGCCGTCGCCGGCGAGAGTGTCTGTAAGAGACATGCCAGAGACGGTGGTGACGGCGCCGTAGAACGGATATTGAAGCGGATTGACGGCCTTGACGGCGATCAACTGGGGTACGGCCACGTTGGCACCGGAGAGCATGGAGACTGTTTCGGTGATCCAGGTGCGTTCGAGGCCCTGGCTTTCCCACTTTTGGAAAGCAGCGAGTTGGACGTCAGTGGGGAGTTCGAAGACGCGCACGGAGAGATCGGCGGCCATGAGGGTGCGGGCGTCCTTGAGGAGCATGGACCGGAAGGAGCGGGAAAAGCCGCGAACGCCGGTGAGCGAGCCGGTGCCGATGGCGACGGCGAGGATAACGAAGAGGAAGCGGGAGGCCGAGGAGCGGGATTCGCGCCAGGCGATTTTGAGGGCGGTGGAGTAGGAGAGGCCGCTAGTCATTCGTGCTGCCTAGTTCGTCGGTGACGATCACGCCATCGCGCATGATGAGGCGGCGGTCGGCACGGGCGGCGAGTTGGTTGTCGTGGGTGACGAGGACGAGGGTGGTCTTCTCCTGGCGGTTCATGGTGAGCAGGAGTTCGAGGACGTGTTGGCCGTTGGTGGAGTCGAGATTGCCGGTTGGCTCGTCGGCCATAAGGATGGGCGGGGCGAGCATGAAGGCGCGGGCGAGGGCGACGCGTTGCTGCTCGCCGCCGGAGAGTTGGACGGGGTAGTGATCGCGGCGTTCGGCGAGTCCGACGCTGTCGAGGAGCTCTTTCGCGCGGAGGGATGGGTTACCGTTGGCTCCGGAAAGTTCGGCGGGGAGGAGGACGTTTTCTTCGGCGGTGAGCGTTGGAATGAGCTGGTAGCTTTGGAAGACGAAGCCGAGCTTGCGGCCGCGGAGGAGAGCGAGAGCGTCCTCGGAGAGGCCGACGATTTCTTCTCCGTCGAGCAAAATGCTGCCGGCGGTAGGGTTATCGAGCCCGGCAAGGAGGCCGAGCAGGGTACTCTTGCCGCTGCCGGACGGGCCCATGATGGCGATGAACTGGCCACGGGGAACGTCGAAATCGAGTCCACGTAGAATATCCACCCGGTGAGACGGGGTGGTTATGGACTTAGTGAGGCCGCGCACACGAATGGCGGGCGAATCGGGGAGAACTTCTGTGGTCGCCAAGCCTTATTATGGCATTAGATGCGCTTTTTCCTTGTAACGCTTGTAGTGATGCTCGCCAGTTGTAGTAAGACGCCGGAGCCGGTCGTGATTCCGGCTCCGGTGGAGGCTCCGGTGCCGAAAAAGGAGACGAAGCGAGATGACCGGCCGGTGATTGTGGCGTTTGGAGACAGCTTGAGCGCGGGGTATGGGTTGGAGGCAGGAGAGGCTTATCCGGACTACTTGCAGAAGGCGTTGGAAGCCAAGGGGTACCGGTATCGGGTGGTGAACCAAGGGGTCAGCGGAGACACAACGAGCGGCGGGGTGGAGCGGATCCCCCAGGCGTTGGCGGAGAAGCCGGCGATCGTGATTTTGGAGTTAGGGGGGAATGACGGGTTGCGCGGGTTGCCGGTGGCGCTGAGCAAGGCGAATTTGGATCGGATGATATTGGAGTTCAAGGCGGCCGGGGCCAAGGTCGTTCTGGCGGGGATCACTCTGCCGCGGAACTACGGACCGGACTATATTCGCGACTTTGAGCAGATGTATCCGGCGCTGGCGACTAAGCACAAGATTCCGCGCATTCCGTTCTTTCTGGAAGGGGTAGCGACGGTGCCGGCGTTGATGCAGCAGGACCAGATTCATCCTACGGTCGAGGGCTGCAAGATGGTGGCGAACCGAGTAGTGATGCCTGTGTTAGAACCGTTACTGAGGAAGAATTAGGACTATGCTGCTGACAACGACTTCGACGCTGGAAGGACGAAAGATTCAATATCTCGGGATTGTGACGGGGGAGGCGATTCTGGGGGCGAATATCTTCCGGGATTTCTTTGCCAAGATCACGGACGTGGTGGGAGGGCGATCGGGGGCTTATGAGGGGGAACTGCGGAAGGCCAAGGACATTGCGATGGGCGAGATGAGCGACCAGGCGAAGCAGATGGGGGCGAATGCCGTGATTGGGATCGATCTCGATTACGAGACGATTCAAATGGGTTCGGGTGGGGGGATGTTAATGGTTTCGGTGTCGGGTACGGCGGTGATCGCCAGTTAAGAGAAACGCTTGGCTTCTGCGGGGCATCTATCCAGCACGGATGCTACTGAAGGTTGTTCTTTGTTTGGTCGTTTGGTGCGCCGGTGCGATGGCGCAATCGATGGGGGATTTTTCTGTTCCGGCACCGATGCCCGAACGCGGGACGCTGATCCTGGGCTTTACGGGTGCATTCGACCATTGGGACGATCCGGAGCGAGGCGTGCGGAGGCTGGCGCTGGAGATTCGGCGGATGAAGCTACCCAATGTCCACGTGGAGACTTTGGCGCATTATCGGCATCGGGAAGCGAAACGGCTGGTGGTGTTGGCTTTGGATGCGAATAAAAATCGAAAGATCGATCCCGAGGAGCGGGAACGGGTGAAGATCGTGCTTTACGGGCAGAGTATGGGTGGGGGAGAGGTGGTGCGATTGGCGCGGGAGTTGCGGAAGATGGGGGTGCCGGTCGATTTGACTGTGCAGGTGGATAGTGTTTCGCTGCGGGACGGGTGGATTCCGTCGAACGTGAAGCGGGCGGCGAACTTCTATCAACGGGAGTATTTGACAGTTCATGGCCAGGATTATATTCAAGCCATGGATTCGCGGCAGACGAAGATTCTGGGGAATATTCGGTTTCGCTACCCGGTCTGGGTTCCTTATCCGTTGCCCGAGGTGAGCATGCGTCGCATTTTTGGTGGTGGTCATGCCAGAATGGAGGCCGATCCGCTTTTGTGGGCGGCAATCAGGGGATTGATTCTGGCGCCGCCGGAGCTGGCTAACGCTATTTTGGAGGCTGTTCGATGAAGCGCATTCTGTCCTTTATATTTTTGGTCTCGGCGGTGGGGATAGCGCAGGTGCCAACCAGCCGCTACGATTCGGTGAAGCCGGCCTCGAAGGCTGCCGTCAAGCCGACTGGTGCGATGGAGTTTACCGTCTCTGGATCGAAACAATGGACGGATACGGGACTCGACATCGAAGCGGGGGAGACGCTGCGTTTCACGGCGACGGGTTCGCTGAGTTGGAACGGAAAGGCGGTACCTCCGGACGGGACGGCGCGAACCTGGATGGACATGATCAAGGCTTTTCCGGTGGCGGACGGGAAGCGGGGGGCCCTGGTGGGACGGGTGGGGTCGAACGACACCAACCGAGCGTTTTTGATTGGACCGCAGGCGGAACGCAAGGTCTTTGTGAAGGGCCGGTTGTTCCTGGGGATTAACCACGCGGCGACGGACGGGGCGGATGGATCGTTTGTCGTGAAGTTGGAGCGGGTGGCGGCGGATCCGACTAAGCAGCGGGTTTCCTTGCCCTTGGTGAAGATGACGAACGAACAGCTGAACTCGATTCCCATTCGGGTTAGCGATAAGGATGGAACGGTGGGCGACCGCGTGAACTTTGTCCTCATTGGGAGCGAAGTGCAGGTGGTGGCGGCGCTGAAGGCGGGGGATTGGGTGACGGTGGATCGGACGATCAAGGACACGATCCTGCGGGGAGCGTTGGCGAGCTTTTCGAAGCTGGCATATCTGACGATTCCGATGAGTGAGCTGTATTTGTTTGAGCGGCCGCAGGACTACGGATGGGCGCATGCGGATCCGTTGAAGGTGGTGGCGTCGCGGCATCACTTCCGAATTTGGAAGGCCCCGTTCACGGTAGGTGGCCGGACGGTTTGGGCCGGAGCGGGTACGCACGATGTTGGGTTTGATAAGGACCAGCGGAACGGAAGCATAACGCACAAAATCGACGAGGAGACGGATAAGGAGCGGGAGTTCATCGGGCAGAGTCTGGCGGATACCGGGCAGGTGGCGGAGCGGGAGTATCTGACCGTGAAGACGCCGCTACTCAAGGCGAAGACTGCGCATGGCCAAGAGTTCTTTTCCGATGGCAGGACGCTAGTGATCTACATGCAGGACGACGACCAGGATGCGACCGAGATTTTCAGCGATACCTTCTGCAGCGTATTGGTGCAGAACAATCCCGATACCGGGACTTGGGGCGGGTGTAAAGATTGGATTGATCGGCCGGGGAGGACGGATGCGAAGTTGACAGCGCTGACGAAGGAATACCGCGTGCTGGTGGTGCCGGGGTTCATGAGTTCCTGCTTTGCCGAGAGCCCGGCGTTTGACGAAGGGATTCAGTCGCTCCGGAAGCAATATGGAGTTACGGCGGAGGTGTTGCAGGTGGGCAACGATGCGGCCGAGGTAAACGCCAAGGCCATCGCG
>JBBRIO010000439.1:0-4837 GCA_038220855.1 Bryobacterales bacterium
ACCGCCTGCTTCGCGCTCTCCATCGCGGGTCCGTATTGAGCGCGCTGGCTTTGGCCCTCGGCCAGGAAGCCATACGCTCCGGACGCTCGCAGGCGATCCCCTCGGCGAAGGTAGGCCGGGGCGATTTCGGCGTAAAGCGCATTCGCCTTTTCATGCAGGCCGAGACCAAAGTAAGCTTCGGCCATGGTATCCAGCAGGTCGAGGCGCGTGGCTTCGTCCAGGACCGATTCCCGAATCCGACGCGCGCCGTTGTCGAGGAGCTCGCGAGTGGTCAACCGGTTGCCTTGGTTCTGCTCCGGGTCCGCCGAACGAAACAGGCCGCGCAGGAACCCGGCCACCGTTTCGGCACGCTGTCTCTGTTGGTCCATCTGTTGTTTTTGCCAGTAGGTTACCCCGGCAAAAGTAATCAGCAAAACGGCGACGAGCACGGAGGCCCCCACGGCGATCCGGTTCCGGCGGATGAACTTGGCCGCCTGATACTGCCAGTTCCCTTGGCGCGCTGACACGGGCAATCCGGCCAGCCAGCGTTCTAGATCGAGGGCAAACTCAGCCGCGGAGCTATAGCGCTGGTCGGGCTCTTCGCGCGCCGCCTTGGCGGCGATCGCGCGCAGGTCCTCGTCCGCTTGCGTGCCGGCGAGCTCACTCCAAACGCGGCCGAGCGAATAGATGTCGGCGGCGGTAGTGACCGATTCGCCGCGCAGTTGCTCGGGGCTGGCGTAGGCAGGCGTCGCGGCGCGGAAGAGGGTCGCCGTCTGCTGACCGGGAAGATCCCACTCCTTCGGATCGAGCGGCTTGGCGATGCCGAAGTCGAGAAGCTTCACCACGCCGTCGGCGGTGACAAGAATATTGGCCGGTTTTAAATCGCGGTGGACGAGCAAACGTTGGTGGGCAAAATGGACGACGCGGGCGACATCGGCCATCAAATTCACCCGCTCTCGCAGAGGTCGCCCGGCAGCGTACAAGACCAGGTCAACGCCCTCCACATACTCGAGCACAAGATACGGGATCCCCTCCTGCGAGATGCCCCCATCCAAAAGGCGGCAGATATTAGGGTGCTCCAGTTTGGCGATGATCTGGCGCTCGCTTTCGAAGCGGCCGAGGATTTCGCGTTCCAACGCCTGCGGCAACAATGCCGGTAGCGCGATCAGCTTGATGGCGGCGCGCTGATGGTATCCGCCCTCCACGCGTTCGGCCCGGTGAACGATGCTCATGCCTCCCTGCCCGATTACTTCGTCCAAGCGCCAAACGCCGAGTCGACTCCCGGGGGCCAGTCGCCGAGGCTGCACGATGGGCTCATCGAGGTAGTCAGCCGACTCCGCGACGGACAAAAGCAGCGACTCAACCTCCTGGCGGACCCGATCATCCGCCCCGGCCAGATGCGCCGGCCGCTTCGCCGGAGGCAACTCGACGACCGCGTCGAAAAGGTCCGCCGCGCGCCGTTGCTCATCCGTCGTCAGGGGCGGATTCACGATCCACTCATCTCCCGAAACAGCCAGGTGCGGGCGTAGGTCCAGTCGCGCTTGACGGTAATCAACGACACCTCAAGCGCCTCGGCGATTTCAGGAAACTCCATGCCGCCGAAAAAACGCATCTCCACGACCTGCGCCTTTCGCTCACTCACCTCGGCCAAGCGATCCATCGCCCGATCAAGATCGAGCAACTCCTCCGGCCGCAGCGACAGGTCGCCGCTGACCACCTTGATGGCATCGTCGAGCGGCAGGTCGCCGACGCCGGCGTTGCGCTTGGTCGCCATCCGAGCCCGGGTCGAGTCCACCAGGATCAGCCGCATCGCATGACCGGCCAATGCCAGAAAGTGGGTCCGCGACTTCCAACGGCCGCCGGAGAGCCTGACCCAAGCTTCGTTGACCAGCGCCGTAGGTTGCAGCATCTGTTCGCATCCCCGGGAACGATAAAGGTGGATCGCGGCGATCTTCTTTAGTTCAGAGTATAGGTTCGGCAGATCCAGCGAGGCATTTTCCGTCGCAACCATAAGTAATCTCGTCAGAGGACAGGATATCAGACACTAAGTACGCGGAACCGTAAGCGGTAAGCCCTCACCAATCGTGGCACCGGCGATCATTTCGGCGCTCATCGCCCTCAGCAAGGCTTGCCAGGCCATCCGGGTGGCCGGGGAACAACCACCTTCCAGAGCCCGGGTAATCGCCCAGATCAGCGATTGTTCCACCAGTTCATAGTGGCGCGGTAATACGCCATAGTCAGCATGCTGCTGACCCAGACTGCGCAGCTTGGGCAGCAGAGATTCGAGATTATCCAGGCTGTCCACGGCTACCTGCAGCGTGGCGACCAACTTAACCGCCTGCTCCTTCATCGGCGCTTTGAACATCGCCTTGAGTGAGGGGTCAAGTTCGAACAGCTTGCCGTAGAACAACATCACCATCGGCTGCGCGACGTCCTGGATGGCCTCGAAACTATTGCGGATTAGTTGCTTGTCTTCGCGCGTCACTCGATCGTTGCTCCTGCCTTCTCCGCCAATTGAACAAAACGCTGATAATCTTTTTCGAAATTCACCTGAAAACCTGGTTTACCCCGAACCAAAAGCCACGCCGCTTGCACCTCCGCCGCCCGGCTAATCACTTGCTGACGAGGTAGTCCGGGGCCGGCGAGCGCGATTTCAAACTTCGCCAGCGCGCCTTTGGCCCGATTGAAATCAG
This sequence comes from Bryobacterales bacterium, assembly GCA_038220855.1. Classification (GTDB taxonomy): domain Bacteria; phylum Acidobacteriota; class Terriglobia; order Bryobacterales; family Bryobacteraceae. The sequence goes on from JBBRIO010000439.1 coordinate 2,673, forward strand.
CGGCAAACGTACCCGGCTTCTCGCTTGCGATGATCTCGTCGAGCTCCGCTTCGACGCCGGCGGTCGACCGTCCGGTCTTCCGCTCAGACATACCGATCCGAGCCAGCGTTTCCTGCAGCAGCCGAACGCTGCCGCCTTGCTTCATCTTCACCAGTTCTCGCATTTGTGGAAGGGCTCGGTGCCACGAGGCTTCGCCAGAAGCCGCCTGTCCATTGTCCCGCAGCACATCACCGTACTGCCTTAGAGTGAAAGCGTAGTTAAGCCGGACGAAGTTGTTCCGCGCATTGCCGGCTAGCGCCTTTTCGAGCACTTGAAGAGTTTCGCGGAATCGGGCTAACTGGGCTGGACCATCAGTGACCAGCGCCACCCGCATGCGAGCGATGCCGAGGTCACCCAGGGCCCGTTGGTCGTCCGGGTCCACCTCCAGCAGCTTCTCGGCGATCACCGCCATTTGCTGGTACGCCGCAAGCGCCTTGGACCGATCCCCCAGACTCGGAAGCGAAGGGCTACCTTCCACGTCTCCAACATGGCTCCAGGCCAACATCAATTCGTGCTTGGTGCGTTTGTTGTTCGGATCCTTTTCGACGGCTTCCGTAAGGGCGATCACGCCCTTGGTGTATTGGTCGCGAGCATCCTGTAGCTTGCCTTGGCGAGCGAGCGCCATGCCCACGCCCGCCGAGGCCGCCGCCCCGGACACTTTCCATTCGACGTCATCCGGCTCGACCAGAGCCAGCGAGCGGTACACCTGCTCGGCTTGCTGAGCGCTAGCCAAGGACGCATCGATCCTGTCGAGCAAACGCTCATTGCGGCTGGCGGCGAGTTCGGCACCGGCGAGCAGGGCGAGCACTTTTCTATCTCCCCCTTCTTCGAGCAATTTGCGGATTCGTCGAATGGCTTCATCGAAGTGTTTCTGCGCGTCGGGAAGTTTACTCGTGTAATGCGCCACGTCGCCCCGATGCCGGATGGCTTCCGCGGCGACGGCGGCGCCCTCGCGATCCCCGGCGGCGTCACCCAATTCCTGCGCCCGGATGTAGCTCTTCTCCGCGCCCTGGGTATCACCGAGGTTCGAGCCGAATACCCAGCCCTGGACGTCGCCAATACGTAACCAACCCGCCGCCAGGTCGCGAGCGAGCGTGGGGTCCGATTTCGCATCCGCCGAAAGGCGCTCCAGGTATTCAAGGCCGGTAGTGACGATCAGCTTGCGCGCGTTCGTCGAGCCCGGCAGGTCCCGAACCGCGTCGTGAACATCAAAAACGAACCGGTTGGCCAGTTGGCGCACCTCCTGCAATCGGCTCTCGGCCAACCGACGCTGGCGCTCGGCATAGACTAGACCAGCCGACAGCACGGCGACGACCAGCGAGGTGGCCACAACCAGCCGTTGGTGGCGATCGACAAACTTTCGGGTGCGATACCAAATGGAATCGGAAGCGGCGACCACCGGGCGGTTGTCCAGAAACCGGCGGATATCCTCGGCGAACTGTTCCACGGTGCCGTAGCGTCGCGCTGGCTCCTTGGCCATTGCCCGCATCAGAATATTGTCGACGTCGCCTCGCAGTTCAGGCTTAACGGCACTCGGCCGCACCGTGGCCGTTTCGCAGATGGCCCGTTCGAGTTCCAGCGGGGTGTACTTGCCGATCCGGTGGGGGCGTGTGCCGGTTAGAAGTTCGTAAAGCACAGCACCCAGCGAGTACGTATCGCTGGCGACCGTGATGGGCTCACCGCGAACCTGCTCCGGGCTGGCGTAGTCCGGGGTCATCATGCCCATCCCCTGGGTCATCGTGTCAGCCGGCTCCAGCGGATCCGACATCAGCAGCTTGCAGATGCCGAAATCGAGCAGGCGGGGGGTCCCGTTTTCTTCGACGAGAATGTTGCCGGGTTTCAGATCGCGATGGACGACGAAGCGGCTATGGGCGTAAGTCACCGCGGCACAAACAGGGAGGAAGAGCCGAAGCCGGTCGGCCGTCGATAGGTTCTTCTCGAGGCAGAACTGCGTGATGGGAACACCGGGGATGTACTCCATCACGAAGTACGGCTCTCCCGTCTGCGCGGTACCACCATCAAGGAGACGGGCAATGTTCGGATGTTCCAGGCTGCCCAACACTTGACGTTCACGCTTGAAACGAGCCAGCAGGAAGTCGGTGTCCATGCCCGGGGTGACGAGCTTG
>JBBRIO010000440.1:0-4830 GCA_038220855.1 Bryobacterales bacterium
CAGCTCAAGTGTAGCTTCTGCAATTGTAGTTTCTGCGCGCTATTCAACCTTGAGGAATGGAGTCTCGAATGATTTCTTATTGGACCCCGGCATTTGTCTGCTCGCGAATCGCGGCATGCCTTGCTGTTTCACTTTTGGCAACTAGTGGCCTATGGGCACAATCCACTACATCAGTTCGGGGCGTAATTAAAGACGCCGGGGGAGCATCTATCCCCGACGCGATTGTGTCCTTGCAGAACGCCAGCGCGGGCTTCAAGCGCCAGGCCTTAACGGACGAAGTTGGCACCTACCAGTTTGTTCAGATCCCACCGGGGACGTACTCCCTGGTGATTGATAAGCCGGGTTTCGCCAAGGTTACGCAGAGGGACGTGGCATTGCTCGTCAACACGCCTGCGACCTTGAACGTCACGATGCAGATCGGCACAGTGACCGAAACGGTGAACGTCGAGGCCGACCTGGTGCAACTGAATCGGGTGGATGCGGCGATTGGTATCGCCTTTAACCAGACGCAGGTGCGTCAATTGCCCTTGATCACGCGGAATGTCGTTGAACTCCTGAGCTTGCAGCCGGGGGTGACCCCGACCGGAGAGGTGTTGGGGGCACGACGGGATCAGAACAACATCACCCTAGACGGCGTAGACGCCAACGATAACCAAAACGCGGGTCTTGAAAGCAGCCGAGGGAACGCGGCCACACCCGGATACAACATCAACACGAACGGCGTAGAGCGGCCCGGGGGCTTTAACGGTGCCCTGCCGGTGCCGCTCGATTCGGTGCAGGAGTTTCGCGTGACCGTTGGCGGCCAAGGTGCCAATCAAGGGCGCAGTTCCGGCGGCCAGGTATCCCTCGTGACGAAAAGCGGCTCAAACTCCTTTCACGGTTCCGCCTACGAGTTTCACCGCAACACGGTAACGTCGGCCAATAACTGGTTTTCGAACCGGGCCGGGATTAAGCGCGAGCAGTTGGTGCGCAACCAGTTCGGTGCCTCGCTGGGCGGACGAATGGTGCGAGACCGGGCGTTCTTCTTCTTCAACTACGAGCAACGGATCGACGCGAGCGCGGCCAATCAGCTCCGGCGCGTGCCCTCGGAGAGTTTGAAACAGGGAATTATTCAGATGCAGACAACCGGCGGACCGACCGTCGCGCTGAGCGCTCAGCAGGTCAGGCAGATCGACCCGTTGCGCTTGGGTGCCAGTCCAGCGATGCTGGCGCTGTTCAACCAGATGCCCGTGGGCAACGATCCGGCGACTGGCTTGGATCGGGGCCTGAATTTCTCGGCGTTCCGCTTCAATGCTCCTCTTCGGCTTGACCATAAGGCGTATGTCGGGAAGATGGACTTCCGTATTGACGAAGCGGGCAAGCACAATCTTTCGGTTCGCGGCACACTGGCGGACAACAAGAACGACGACATTTTAGCCCAGTTTCCGGGCCAGGCCGCGGCCGCCGTCTTGTTGAACAACGGCCGCGGCATGTCGGCTATGTACACGGCGGTTGTGAGCCCAACCGTGGTGAACGTGGCGACGTTCGGTTTGACGCGTATCGGCCTTCAGCGGACAGGGTCCCTGCAGACGGGTCTCACCCTCGATAATATCGACACGGTTACCAATTTGACGACCCGTGGTTTTACGAGGATCGCGCCGACGTACAACTTCACGGACGACTTGACTTGGACCAAGGGCACGCACACGCTGACCGCGGGCGCCAACATCCGGGTCGTTCATAATGGCCGTACCGATTTCCGCAACGCTTATCCGAACTATGGGATTGCGCGAGGGAGCTTACAAGGGCTGGGGGCTGACATCGTAACAGCGGCCGAGGACTTTACCAGCACCCGGTCTTCTGTTCCGGCGGTTCTCTCGCGCGCCTTCCAACAGGTAACAGGGGTGGTGGCCACCGGGATAATGATTTCCAGCTATGACCGCAAGGGTAATCCTCTCGCGGTCGGCACGCCTCCGCAACGTAATTTCGCAGCCAACGAATTTGAGTTTTATGTCGCCGATAGTTGGCGAGTGAAACCGACGCTGACGGTGAACTATGGCCTTCGCTATGGCAAGTACGGCGTCCCCTACGAGCGGAATGGTTTGCAAGTGGCGCCGACGTTCCCCCTGGAGGCGTTCTACGCCGAGCGGCTTGGTGGCCAATTAGCGGGTATTCCCAGCAACGCTCTGCCGAACTCGAAACTGAGTTATGACTTTGTGGGACCGGCCAACGGAAAACCCAGTTGGTACCGGGCGGACAACAACAACTTCGCGCCGCGCTTGGGTATTGCCTGGGCTCCGGCGAAAGGCGACTCCTGGTACAACAAGATTTTCGGTGAAAACGGGGTGTTCCGCGTGGGCGGTGCCTTGGTTTACGACCGCTTTGGCAGCGACCTGGTGACCCAGTTCGACTCGAGTGCCTCGTTTGGCCTGACCGACAACCAGAACCTGGGCCAGTCGTTCAACTTCACCACCGGCTCGCGGTATAACGGCACGCTGCCCGCGATTGCGACTGCGCCACCCCATGTTTTCCCCTTCACGCCACCCGAGGTTACCTCGATCTGTTGTAACTATATGGGCATCTCGACCGACCTGAAGACACCGTACTCTTATGTCCTCAATGCATCGATTGCCCGACAACTGCCGGGCGGAATGACGATAGAGATGGGCTATGCCGGGCGGCTTTCGCGGAAGTTGCTCATGCAGATCGACGCCGGCGGCTGGGGCTTGCTCTATAAGGACAACAAGTCCGGCCAGAACTGGAAGCAGATGGCCGCGCAGGTCCGCGAACTGAGGGACAGCGGCATTGATCCGCGCGCTGTCGTTTCGAACCCGGGCCTTGTGCCGCAGATCCCATTTATTGAAAATATCTGGCCGGGCTTGAAGGACAACTTTTTCCCCGGTAGCGCCTCAGCCAACTACTATCAACTGCTGTGGGGCCAATATGGCGGCAGCGACGCCGATGCCGTACACGCGGTTGATCGCTTGCGGTCGGCCAAGTTCCCCAATTGCATCACGATCACAGGCTGCTTTACTCTGTATCCGGTGCAGAGCAGTGGGAATTCCATGTGGACCAACACCGGTTTTGCGAGCTTCCATGCCGCCACGCTTTCTGTTCGGCGGGGCTTCAACAAGGGCCTTTCGTATGACTTCAACTACACGCTGGGTCACGCGATTGATAATGGTGGCGGACCGGAGGGCGGCGGCGGTTCGGCGGGCGGCATCATGCTCAACCCTTATAACTATGCCGCGTACCGTGGGTCGTCCGATTTCGACATTCGGCACAACATCAACGCCAACGTCCTCTACGAATTGCCGTTCGGCAAGGGCCAGAAGCTGATGAGTAGCGCGTCGGGCGTGCGGCAGCAGCTTGTGGGCGGCTGGCAGGTGTCCTCCATCATGCGGTATCGTTCGGCGCTGCCTACGGCGGTGGCTTACACCGGACTGTGGCCGACCAATTTTTCCTTCAATACGGTGGCCTACCCGGTGGGGCCGTTCGAGTCAAAAGTCGGTGTTAATCAGTTTGGGAATCCAAGTGTTTTCGCGAACACCAATGCGGCGACGAACTGGCGCCCGATGTATCCGGGCGAAGTTGGGCTGCGAGCGGCGCTTCGACTGGATGACCTGATGAACTTCGACATCGCGGTGGCAAAGGCGTTCTATCTGCCCTGGGAAGGTCATCGATTGCAGTTCCGGGCGGAAGCGTTCAACGCTTTTAACCAGGTGAGCTTCGTGAATCCTTCCCTGGACGCCAATACACCTTCGAACTTTGGACAATTCACATCGGCGATGGCGCCGAGAGTGATGCAGTTTGCTCTTCGGTACGAGTTTTAATCCGCGAGGTAGAGTTCTATGACACGAGCCGCATTTTCTTCGATTCTCTTTTGTGGGCTGCCGTTGACGCTGTTGGCACAAGCTGATCTATCGGAAGCCAAGAAGGAGTACTTCGAAACGCGCATCCGGCCGGTGATGGCCCAGCAATGTTTCGTTTGTCACACCAATTCGAAGTCGGGGGGGCTGCGGCTCGATTCCCGGGAAGAGATGTTGAAAGGCGGCAAGAGCGGACCGGCGGTGGTTCCGGGCGACGCGGACAAGAGCCTGCTGATCGCGGCGATTAAACATGCCGGCCCGCAACAGATGCCGAAGAACGCGGTGAAGCTGAGTGATCCGCAGATCGCGGATTTCACGTTGTGGGTGAAGGACGGTGCCTACTGGCCCACGGCCAAACTTTCCGCGATCAAGGTTAATGATAGTCAGAAGCAGTTCTGGTCGTACCGGGCTTTAAAACCCAGCGTTGTCCCGGCGGTGAAGGATACGGGTTGGGCGACAACTGACATTGATCGATTTGTGCTCGCGCGCTTAGAAAAGGACGGGCTGAAGCCCGGCACGGTAGCGGACCGGCGCACGTTGATCCGGCGTGTGACCTACGACTTGACCGGCATGCCTCCGACCTACGAAGAGGTAAAGGCCTTTGAGAATGACAAGTCGCCCGGCGCCTGGGAAAAGGTGATCGACCGGTTGCTGCTCTCGCCGCGTTACGGTGAAATGTGGGCGCGGCATTGGATGGACGTCGTGCGCTACGGAGAAGACGACTATAACGTGGGCAAGATGCCGGACCGGGCCGAACGATATCCGAACGCCTATCTTTACCGGGACTGGCTCATCAACGCTTTCAACGACGATGTTCCTTATGACGTGTTTGTCAAAGCGCAACTGGCGGCGGATCAGATGGACGAGAAGCAGCGTCCGCGGTTGATTCCGGCGCTGGGGATGCATGGGTCCGGGGTGTGGAGTTTTCAAGACAACCCCGCGCCGATCGAGCGCGCCGATGAATGGCATGACAAGGTGGACG
>JBBRIO010000441.1:0-4805 GCA_038220855.1 Bryobacterales bacterium
GCCGAGTAAGTCGTATTCCGTCCAGAGCGCGCCGAAGGCCTTGATGACGCCGAGAGGATCAGGCAAGGCGAAGGGCGGAAGCAGCTTACTATGCGAGAGTGCGAACCACGTGCCGATCACTAGGGCCCAGGCGCTGACACCAAGGGCGATTCGCACGGGCGCGGCGACACTCTGGCGAATAGTCATTTACTTGGTAGCCGCGTTGGCGTAGATCTTAATGTCCGTACGGCGATTCTGTTCGCGGCCTTCCGGAGAGTCGTTCGTAGCGACGGGTTTATCGGGGCCATTGCCGGAGGTGCGGAGTCGCTCAGGCGGGAAGCCGTATTTCTGTAAGAGGTACTTACGGACGGAGTCGGCACGTTGGCGGGAGAGGCCAAGGTTCATGTCGCGGGCACCGACGGAGTCAGTGTTGCCGTCGACGTCGACGACGGTATTTTCGTAGGCACGCATAAAGCCGCCAATTTCGTCGACGACGGCGCGGGAATCCGCCGTGATGGTGGCGGAGCCGGTTTCAAAGTAAATGGCGCGGCGCTGGGTGGCGAAGGGCGTGGCGCTCTTGCCGGGTTGTTGATACTCGACGGCGGTTTCGGTGGATTTCGAGGAGAACTTATCGGACATGGCATCGACATAGCGGCGGTCGACAGAGGCTTCTAAGTCAGGCGAACCCTTGACGAGGCGTAACTCGCGGTACATTTCGGTGGCCATCTTCATGACGTTCTGATAGTCGGAGTCCGCACCGCGGGTGCCGAAGAAGTTCTTGTTATCGGCGTAGTCGGCAAGGCGGACGCCGTCGAGCATGGTTTTGGCCAGGTCGGCGGGAATGTTGAAGTCTTTGATGGTGCCGATGAGCGTGTGGGCCCGGCTGGGTTGTTGATTGATGAACTGGACGCCTTCGAGCCAGCCTTCGAGTAACTTAGAGAGGGTCTCCGGATTCTTGGCGGCGAAGCTATCGCTAACGACTAAAATATCGGCGATGAGGCGATTGGCGACTTTGGTGTCGTAGATCTTGCGTGAGCCGGGGCGCTTGGCGACGGCGTCGCTCATGTCAGGGTCCCAAGCGACGGCGGCGGCCACTTTCTGCTGGGCGAAGAGTGTGGCCGGCTCGATGCCGTCCTTGGTGTGGACGGCCTTGGCGAAGATCTCATTGCGCTGTTCCGTGGTGAGGCCGGAGTTCTTGAGGCCGTTATAAAGCAGGAAGTGAGAAGGGGTAAATTGGGCAAAGGCGACCGTCTTGCCGGCTAAGTCCTCAATGCTTTTGATGCCTTGGCTGCCGATAACGCCATCGGCGCCACGCGACCAATCGACTAGGTAGACGGCGCGGGCATTGAAGCCTTTCTCGCGGAATTGGCCATAGTCCTTGGCCCAGACGTCGGCAGTAGTCAGCATGACGTCGACGTTGTCGGTGGCGAGGGCGGTGGAGCCTTCGGTCCAGTCGTCGATGATCTTGAAGGAGACCTTCAAGCCCTTCTTGTCGTAGATGGAGCCGGCGGCCGTGTCGAGGCCTCCGTTGGCGACTAAGCCGCCGACGCAGCCCACCCAGATATTCACGCGGACGCGGACGTTATTCGTGTCCGACTTACCTGAACTCGATTTGAGAGGATAAGTGGGATCTACTTGCTGGGTGACCTCAGTGGCTTTCTTACTGCCGCCTATTAACTCGCTAAAGTTAAAGACGCCGTAGCGATCGAGGGCGTAGCCGACTAAGCCAGCGCCGACCGCAAAAATGGTAACCCAACCGCCTTTTTCTATTCTGACTGCCATATATGTTCCTTGCCCTGTTTAGAGGGTCTTTTCGCCTTCCCGGCCACCAATGGTTTTGTCGGGCGTGGCGCTGCCGGCTTGCGGCGTCACCATACCCATTTCAATTTTGAATTGTTTGAGTAATTCGCTGGCTTGGAGCTTTTCGGCTTCTTTTTCGATTTCGAAGCGCTGCTGGTCGACGTTACTGAGGGCCATATCCATGCGAGCTTCGTTCACCGCGGTCTGCTCTTCGATCTTGCGGACCATCTCATCGTGGGTCTGGCTGATGCCGGCGACCTCGAATTGTTCCATGGCGTCGGCAACCTTCTTTTGCCACTGGGAGCGGCGGTTATCGCGGATGGCCTGCATGGCTTCGCGGGTTTTGCGTTCCTTCTCCTGCATGAAGGCCTGTTTGACGAGCATGGCTTTGTCGTAGGCGGCCTTGGCATTGCCGAGTTGGCCTTGGGTGCGGGCCAGGGCGGAGCGCATTTGTTCGAGTTGGGCGGCGAAGGAGGCGGCGATGTCGTCACGGCCGGCTTGGATAGCGGCCTTGGTTTTCGAGGTGAGCTGGATGAGCTCCGCCTTATACTTGGCTTCCTCTTTTTCGAGCAGGGTGGCATTGGCGCGCACCATGGCGATGGATTCGTTCATGCGCGGAACCTGATCGTTCATGTCGCGGATGTTTTGTTCGAGAATAATTTCCGGATTCTCGGCGATCGAGATGAAGAAGCCGAAGAAGGAGCGAAATACGCGCGAGAGGCGTGGCCACATGTGGTGTTTACCCTTTCCCTAAGTGTTGCAGACTGAGACCCTTCCCCAAGGGTGTTTTATGGTTTGGACGCGGAGCCTGGATCGGGCGCCGACGGTGCTTGCGCCGGTGCTTGCGAAGGGGCCGGCGACGTGGGCCGGGGACGCGAGGCGGTGCTGATGGGATTTTCGGTCACGAAGTAGGCTACGCAATCGGCGATTTTTTGTTCCTCCTGTTGTTTCAACATGCGCCAGGAGTAGAAATCCTCCTTCTGTTTGGCGACCTCATCCAGGTTGGCCTGGAGTTTGGCCTTCTGCTCGGCGACGAAACGGTCGAGTTCGGCCTGGATTTTGGCGTTGTCCTCGAGTTTGCGAGCTTCGAGGTCTTCGACGGACTTGAGGCGGACGCGCTCGAAGCCGTCGAGCGCCTGGTCCCGCCGAACGGCGTCTTCAATGACGGACTGGATCTTAACCCCGGCGGCGTCGAGCGCGACCAGGATCGAACTGCGTTTCACTTCGGAGGGCAGCTGTTTGATGTGCTCGCTTGAGAGCATGTCGTGCACCTTCATAATGGTGTAGCCGTTGGGGGGCGGCTGGATGCCGGCGGCGCCGTAAATTTCCTCGAAGGTGGTGAGCTGCGCGACGGGCTTCGAGAACTGGACCGGAGGCGCGGGGGCGACGGCGGCAGCGATTTGGGCGATCGACTGCGCGGCGTCCGGTGGAGGGGCCATTTCGCCCGCTTGCCCTTCGACGGAAACAAAGTACTCGTACCATTTCTTGGCCATAGCACTGCTATTGTGGCACGGAACGGGGTGCCAGTTTTCAGTCTTTGCAAGGAACGGGGCGTTGCGGAGAACCCAAGGAACCCAAGAGGCCGAAACGTTTGTTTTGAGAGACATCGCCGGGTTTGTTTTCGGAAAAAATGTTTTTTGTGGGTTACGCTAGGCGGCTCTCGCCTGGGCCACTGGATTCTGGGCGGCTGGATTCGCGCAAAGCGTTTAAACTTGAGGCCGCTGCGGCAGGGGCAGGGGGCGTTGCGGCCGACAGCGATGGGCGGCTTCGCTTGAGCGACTTGGCGGAGGATGATTTCAGAGTCGATTTTGTCGAACTTCACCTCTTCGAGCGTGATTTCGCGATGGGTAGGGCGTTGGAGTTCGACGAGTTTGACGATTTCCATAGCGGCCTTGAGTCGGGTGGCGGGTGAGGCGTTCTGGTCAGTCAAAAGGTGTCGAAAAGTGTTGATTGCGAGTTCGGCCAAATCCCCGAGATCGTCAAGGAGGCGATCGGCCTTATCCTGCCGGGCGGCGAGGAGGGCTTGGGCGAAGGGGGCGTGTTGGCGGGTCCAGAGATGGACGGTGGTCCGGTGGACGCCGGCGTCTTGGGCGGCGGTGGTGATGGATTGGCCTGCGACGAGGGCTTGGAGCACTTGCTGCTGAACGGCAGGAAGACTGTTGAGAAGTGTCGAATCGGGGTTGCTGGACATGAGATTTTCCCTGATCTAAGGTTACTCCCACGCGCCAAATTTCCTAGAAGTTATTCTGAGCTAAGTTGTGTGTTCGCAGTGATATAGAGATCCGAAAATTGACGTGAATCGCTTGCTCCACCTTGCAGGAATTTAGTGAGTCGATGTGGGAGGAGGATGCCATTCGTGCTTTCAGTGGCGCGGCGTTGGTCGGCGTTGTTTCGCTTTGGGCAGGCTTTTTGTTGGGCCGGCCGAGCGGCTGGGGCTGCAGGCGGATCTGGAATTTGGCTTCGAGGGCTTCGACGAAACCGGGTTCACCGAGGGGAATCTCGGTGCGGGTGGCACGGCGAAGGGCGGCGATGGCAGTTCGATCCTGGGGCTGACGCAGGGGGCCCTACCCGTTCGAGGTCGAGCCAGGTGGAGGGGTACTGAGGCCTGCGTGGGCGGCGGCGGATGACCAAGCATAGTCCGGGGCTTGGGTGTCGATGCGGGCGCGGACCGGGTTGAGGTCGACGGAGGCGAGGGCGGCGAGAAAGTGCGGAGCATCGAGGACGCAGGAGTAGAAGCGATTTTGCAAAAGCCGGCCGCGTCGAAGCAGGCGACCGTAGAGAGATTGGGGATATTGGCCAGTGAGATGTTGCATGAACCGGCTGACGCCGTCCTCCGCTTGGCCGGTGACGACCAGGTGAATGTGGTTCGACATGAGGGCTTGGCCAAGGACGAGGACTTGGCGCAGGTCGGCGTGGTGGTCCAGAAGGGTGAGGAATTCGGCGCGGTCCTCATCGCTGAAGAAGACCTGCTGGCGATAATTACCGCGTTGGGTCAAGTGGAGCGGGTATCCGGGCGGTGCGAATCT
>JBBRIO010000442.1:0-4803 GCA_038220855.1 Bryobacterales bacterium
GTACCGCACCCCGCCCGTCGCATAAACCCGGCTCGGCCCCGTACTCCCCGTCGCAAAGTGCAACCCCGTCAACAAATGCACGAACAGGTCCCCCGCCACCCCGGTCCCATAATCCTTATAATTCCGCCACCGAAACAGCCGCACCGGCTCAAAAGCCCGCTTCGGCGCGTTCCCCAAAAACGTCTCCCAGTCGATATTCGCCTCCGTCGCATCCGTCGGCAAACTATACTGCCAAGCCCCAATCGCCGTATTCCGATCGAGCCAGGCTTCCACCAAATTCAGCTCGCCCAACGCCTTCTGCTGCAGCAACTGCCCGGCCTTCGCAAACACAAGCGAACTCGCATACTGGCTCCCCACCTGCAAAATCCGCCCCGTCTCCCGCTGCGCCTTGATCAACTTCGGGCCTTCGGCAAACTTATGCACCATCGGTTTCTCGACGTACACATCCTTGCCCGCCCGCAGCGCCGCCTCCGCAATCGCCGCGTGCCAATGGTCCGGCGTCGCCACAATCACCGCGTCCACGTCCTTCCGCGCCAACACCTCCCGATAGTCCCGCGAAGTATAAACCTGGCTCCCCCATCGCTCCTTCGCCCGGTCCAACCGGCCCTGATAAATGTCGGCCACCGCCGTCAACTGCGCCTCGCCCGAACGCAGCGCGTCCTCGACGTCCCCCGTCCCCCTCCCCCCCCCGCTCCAATCAACGCTAGCCGGATCATCCGATTGCCCTCGCAGTAAACGTCTCGGCGTCCCAGGTGAACGCCTTCTTCTCAAACACGCTCCGGTTCGAAAGCAGCGCCGGACCCGCCGCCTGCAATCCAAACCGCGCGTCCTCCACCACCGGCTTCCGGCTCTTCACCGCCTGGAAGAAGTTCCGATGATGGTCCAAATGGTCGCTATACCCCCGCTCGGGTCGAAACACCTCCTGCCCCGTCGGCCGCATCGAATCCATCGAAGGCCGCAGCGGCGGATACTTCTCCCCATACGTCCGCAAAAACTCCGCCTGCACTTTCTTGGTAAAGGTGCCAATCGTATACCCCGGCTCCGTCTCCCGCGTCACCCGATTCACCGTCACCCCGCCGTCCACCGTCAAAATCCCTTCGCTCCCCACAAACCGAAACCCGCTCGTCTCCCCCGCGCCGTTCACAAAGTTCACCCGCAGCGCCAGGTTAAACGCCGGCATCTTCCCCCGGCTCGGATAATCGTACATCCCCAACATCACGTCCGGCACGTCCCGCCCGTCTTTCCAATACCGCAACCCGCCCGTCGCATACACTCGGCTCGGCCCCTGCGCCCCCGTGATGAAATGCATCCCGCTAAACAAATGCACGAACAGGTCCCCCGCCACCCCCGTTCCGTAGTCCTGATAGTTCCGCCACCGGAACAACCGCATCGGCTCAAACGGCCGCTTCGGCGCCGCCCCCAAAAACTGATCCCAATCAATATTCGCCGGCGTCGCATCCGGCGGAATCGAATACTGCCAAGCCCCAATCGCCGAATTCCGGTCCCACCAAGCCTCCACCAGATTCAACTCGCCAATCGCCCCGCTCTCGAGCAGTTCCTTGGCCTTGGCATAAACCACGCTCGAAACCCGCTGCGAACCCACCTGCAGAATCCGTCCGCTCGCTTTCGCCGCGGCCACCAGCGCGATCCCCTCTTCCACTTTCTGCACCATCGGCTTCTCGACGTAAACATCCTTCCCGGCGGCCAACGCCTCGGTCGCAATCCGCGCATGCCAATGGTCCGGCGTCGCGATAATCACCGCGTCGATATCCTTCCGCGCCAGCACCTGCCGGTAATCCCGCGTCGCGTAAAGATGGTTCCCGAACCGCTCCTTAGCGCGGTCCAGCCGACCCTGATAGATATCGGCGACGCCCACCATCTCTGTCAACCCCGTCTGTAGCGCCGATTCCGTGTCGCCGGTGCCCATCCCGCCCATCCCGATCGTTGCAAATCGAATCTTGTCATTCGGCGAGGCCACCTGAGACAAACCGGCCGCCGGCGTAAGCGCGGCGGCCTGTAGAAAATTACGGCGCGAGGAGGACATTGTCTCTACCCTTTAGCTGGTGTGGGAGTCGGCGCAGCAGCCGGTGCTGCCTTCGTTTCGGTCTTCGTTTCCGTCTTGTTCTCGGTCTTAGTCTCTGCCTTAGTCTCTGTCTTTGACTCAGACTTCGTATCAGACTTCGTCTCGGACTTGGGCTCTTTCCCGCCGGAAGAAGCAGGGCTGCTTGTTCCGGTCTTGTTGTAATCGGTGATATACCATCCAGTGCCCTTGAATTGAAACGCCGGGGCGGACAGTAAACGGTCGATCGGCCCGCCGCATTCGTCATGAATCGTCAGCGGCTCATCGGAGAACTTGCGCAGTTTCTCAAAATTGCGATCGCACGTGGGACAGTAATACTCGTAAATCGGCATGTCTATTTTGGTGTTGGAATGTTCAGCGGACCAAGGCTATTATCCTTGCCCGCCGTCTTGGCCGCCGTCGCCTGCTCCGGAATCACTCCCTTTGTCGCGATCTCAATGGCCTTTTTCAAAAGCTCGTCTTCAGTAGATTTCTTCGGCTCGACCGTCGGCTTCGGCGTGTCTTCATCTTCTTCCCCGGTCGGTAATCCCTGTTGTTCCAGCATCGGGACCGAAGGCGTTACCCCCGTATCCTGAATCGCTTTGCCAAGCGGACCGTAATACTTCGCCACCGACAGGATCACCGCCGCCCCGTCGTCCATCTTGATCGCCTTCCGCACCGCCGCATCGCCGTACGTCCGTTCGCCGACGACTGCCGCGCGCTTGGTCTCCAGCAATGCCGCCGCCGCCACTTCCCCGGCCGCCGCCGTGCCCCGATTCACAATCAGCGTCACCGGAAGCCGCGTGACCACCTTGGCCGTATCCGCTTCCAAATTTTCCCGCTTCTGCTTCTGGCCCTCAACGTAGGCCAGCAGCGCTTTATCCTGGAACAGGTTCGCCACCGTGACGCCCTCGCGCGGATCGCCCGTCGCACAGTTCCGCAAGTCGAGGATGAACTTTTTCGCGCCCTGTTTCTCGAGCGCCTTCACCGCCGTCCCCACGTCCGCGCTCCGCGTACCGGCCAAAGACTGCGCCTGCACGTAGCCAATGTTATCCGCCAGCATTTTGCTGGTCACCGCCGGCAGCGTGATCGCCGCCCGGGTCAGCGAAACTTTTTGCGGCTCGGGACGCGAAAACCGCAGTACCGAAAACTCGACCTTGGAACCGGCGTCCCCTTTCAACATGATCTCGGCGTAGGCCAACGGCATGTCGCGGGTGTTCACGTTGTTGATCGTCTCAATCATGTCGCCCGTCGTCAAACCAGCTTTATCGGCTGGCGAACCCGGAATCGAACCCACGATCGCGACGTAGCCAAAACGCTTCGCCAGAATCAAACCGACATCTGCTTTGGCATCGGTCATGGCCTTGGTGTACTGCTTGTACTGGTCCGGGCCGAGGTAGGAAGCGTACGGGTCCAGCGATTCCAGCAACCCGTTCAGCGCGCCCAGCGTGACATTCTTCATGTCCGGCTCTTCCACGTAGTCACTTTTAATCTTGGAAAGGACCTCGGTGAAGACCCCAATATGCCGGTACGTCTCCTCCGGGCTCGACTCTTTTTTGGTGGAGGCGCCGAGAAGCAGCATGCCTACCAGCAGCACGG
Source organism: Bryobacterales bacterium (assembly GCA_038220855.1). GTDB lineage: Bacteria > Acidobacteriota > Terriglobia > Bryobacterales > Bryobacteraceae. Next base: position 3,659 of record JBBRIO010000442.1, read on the forward strand.
AAAAGGTAATCATGGCGAACTGAAGCTTGCGATTCAAGATAAGGCCTCCTGAGCGGTTCAACATTAGTGTAACAGACGCTCTCTCCTATAGACGCGCGCCGCGGGAATCGGATACTTCGAATTTGACGCTACCGGTCTCGGGGCTGATAATTAGGGGTATGAAGGGCTGGGTACTCCGCATGTCTTGGGAACAACTGCTATTCGCCCACTGGCCCGTGCCGGCCGCCCCTCTCCAGGCCCTCCTCCAGCCTGACCTGGAACTCGACACGTTTGACGGGCAGGCTTGGCTCGGCGTCGTCCCGTTTCGTATGAACAACGTCGCCCCGCGTTTCCTCCCGCGCCTGCCTGGGGTGAGCCGCTTTCTGGAACTCAACGTCCGGACTTACGTGAAGCATAAGGGGGTGAGCGGCGTCTGGTTTTTCAGTCTGGACGCAACCAGTTGGTTGAGCGTCCGCGGCGCTCGTATGGCGTATTCGTTGCCCTATTTTGACGCCGAGATCTCGGCGACCCAGACCGGCTCGCTGATCCATTATCGATCCGAGCGAAAGGATTGGCGTTCTGAACCTGCCACGCTCGATATACGGTATGAACCCACGGGTCCGGTGCAGCGTAGCGTCCCGGGGACGCTTGATTATTGGTTGACCGAGCGTTACGGATTGTTCGCCCAGACCCCGGGTGGTCGGCTGGTTTACTCAGCGATTGAGCACGAGCCTTGGCCGCTCCAGCCCGCCCGCGCCGAAATCAAGGATCTGAACATGACGGCGTGGATGGGTCTCGACCTGCCCCCGATCCCCCCTTTGCTTCATTATGCGGACGTGATCCACGTGCGCGGCGGCCCCCCGACCTGGCTCCGCTAGAGCGGCCCCGCCCCCGTCCCGACCAAACGAGGAACGCCTCCATCCCGCGATCCGCCACCCCCAATAAACTCGTCCGGCACTCCGTCCTTCACTCCACCACCCTACGCCGCCGCGCTGCTACGCGCCGGCCTAAACCAAACTGGGCCCAACAAACTTGGAACCCACTGAACCCAGCGGGACCGCTCCGTCCCCGCCCTCGTTGCCCCCCAATGAGGGCGAAACTCACTCCGCCATCCCACACCAAGGCGCTTGTACCCGCCCATCCACAACGCACTTCGCCCAACAAAC